>JANOXT010000065.1:0-12671 GCA_031418555.1 Lysobacterales bacterium
CGTCCCTCCGCTTTCGCCTGATACAGCGCCCGGTCGGCGCGAATGAGGAGTTGGTCGAACTCGAGATCGTCAGTGGAAAGACACGCGACGCCGACCGATGCGGTGGCAGTAATGGTCTGATCGCCGTCGCGTACCGCCACGTCCGCAACCGCTTTTCTCAGGCGTTCGGCGGCGGCGAGTGCGTGATCTTGGCCGACGCCCTGCAGCAGCACCGCGAACTCCTCGCCGCCGTAGCGCCCCAGCGTGTCGGAGTCGCGGCATGCGGCGCGCATCGCCGCGGCGACTGCTTTGAGCACGTCGTCGCCGGTCGCATGCCCGAAGCGGTCGTTGATCTGCTTGAAGTGATCGATATCGACGATCGCGACCGCGAGGCTGAGGCCGTTGCCGATCGCGCGTTCCACCGCTGCGTTGCCGGCATCGGTGATGTAACGCCGGCTGTGCACCGTGGTCAGGAAATCGGTGGAGATGGCCACCTCCATCTCAAGGCCGCGTACGCGCATCATCGCGCCGTATTTGCGCTGCTGCAGATACAGCGCCACCATCACCCCAAGGGTCAGCAGCGCGAGGATGCCCGCCGCAAGGCTGTAGCGGTATTTGTTTTCGTTGACGGTGGCCTGCAGTTGCTCGTTCTTGGCTTTTGCGTTGGCGTTGGCCAGCGCGGCGTCGCTTTCGGCGTAGCGCAGACGCTCCTCGAAATCGGCAGCGGCGGATTCACGCTCGGTGCGGGTGACTTGATCGCCGAGCTGGATCAGTCTCTCGATCGACTGCGGCAGCGTCTGCGGCTGGGTGCCCTTGAGCTGCAGATCGACGATCGCGCGCACCGAGCGCAGCTCGTCCTGCTGCAGTTTCAGCGCCGCGAATTCGCCGCGCGCCTGCTGGTACAGCGCGAGCGCTTTGAGAGGCTGTCCACGCATGTCCATCGCCTGCGCCGAGGTCTCGTAGCTCAGGCCCTGCAGCTGCGTGTTTTGAAGCTGGTCGCCGATCAGGCCGATGCGGCGGCCCATCTCTTCAACCGTACCGGCATCGCCAAGCGCGCGCGCTGCGCGCGCTTCCTCCAGCAAGACTTCCGCCGTCAGTTTGGGATCGCGATTGGTTGGCAGGATCGCTTTTGCCTCCTTCATCAGCTCGCGGGCTTCCTGCGGTCGGCCCCGGTCTGAAGCGATATGCGCCATGTTGCGCAGCAATCGGAGCCGCATTTCAGGATTGCTGTCGGCGGGGGCATGGGCAAGCCCCTCTTTGGCGTAACGGTAGGATTCGTCCAGTTTCCCCAGCCGCTCGCTGATGGACGAATACGCCAGCAGGATATCGGCAAGCAGTTGATCGTCCGGTGCGTCGCCCAGACGCTGCTGCGCGTCCGCCAATGTGCGCGCCGCGCTGGTGAAATCGCCCAGCCGGGAAAGCGCACGGCCCAGCGCGATCCGCGAACGGACCTGCAGATAGACGTTCGCGGTCTGGTCGGCAGCAAGAATCGCAGAGGTTCCTGCGCGGCGCTGGCATCGCCAATCCGCGATCACGCGGCAGGCATTGGCTTCGGCCAGATCCAGTTCGGCCGCACCCGCATGATCGTCCTGCGCGAGCGTTTTGCGTACCGCCGGAAGTTTCTGCAGCACCTCGCGCGGCTGGGTCAGCGCTTCAAGTTCGAGCGGGTGACGCTGATCTTCATCTTTGTTCGCCGCGACAGCATCGAATGCGATCGAAGCGAATGCGAAGTACACAGCCATCACGACCGCTGCGCACGGACGACCGGTCGCGCGGCCCGGGCGACGGGCGGCGTATGGATGATTGTCTCGCTCCATATCCTGGATGAACACGCAGCAGTCCTCACGTCGAGGGGAGAGCGCCGGCGCGCGACGCTTGCGATGCCGGCGTTGATACGCGATCTCCTTATCGCTCACGCACCGTTCCGTGCGTGTAAGGCGCTCAGCGTAGCGCACCACGGGCTTCCGATGTCGGCGTGTAGCGGTTCGACGCTGGGCCTGCGAATCGACCAGCCGCAGGCCGAACCGGGCAGGCTGTGCATTCAGAACGGCCGATGCCCGAGCCGGGCTGCGGTATACAGTCCGCATCAGAATGATGACCTGTGGAGAATGGAGATGCGGAATGTCGTATACCGGTTGACGCTGCTGGCGGCCTGCGCAATAACGCAGCAGGTGCATGCCGACGACACGGCTCTGGTCAAGGCCGCGCAGGCGAATGTTCCTGAGTTTCTGCAGCTGCTGTCGATTCCGAATGTGGCCGACAATGCCGCAGATATCCAGAACAACGCCGCCTTCATCGAAAAAGCGCTGCAGAAACGCGGTTTCAAAACCCAGCTGCTGCAAAATCCGGCGAACCGGCCGCTGGTCTTCGCCCAGCTGGATGCACCTGACGCAGGGCGTCGCACGGTCTTGTTCTACATTCACTTCGACGGCCAGCCGGTCATTCCGGAGCGCTGGTCGCAGGCCAGCCCGTTCATGCCCGTCGTCAAACAGCGCGATGCGATGGGCGCATGGGCGGAAGTGCCCGCATCCCGTCTGCAGGCGCTGCCGTTCGATCCCGAACTGCGGGTTTTCGCGCGATCGGCCTCCGATGACAAGGCGCCGATCATGATGCTGTTGACCGCCATCGATCTGCTCAAAGCGGAAGGCGCAGCCCCGCAGTTGAACATCAAGTTGATTCTGGATTCCGAAGAAGAAATCGGTTCGCCCAGTCTGGCGGGGGTGGTGGCGTCCAACCGGCCGCTGTTCGCCGCGGACGCGCTGGTGATTCTGGATGGCCCTGCGCACGCTTCCGGGCGGCCGACCCTGGTGTTCGGCAACCGTGGAATTGTCCAGGCGACGCTGGTGGTATACGGGCCGAAAGTGGCGCTGCACAGCGGGCATTACGCCAATTACGTGCCCAACCCTGCGATGCGCCTGTCCAGACTGTTGGCCAGCATGAAGGACGACGACGGGCGGGTGCTGGTGGCCGGCTATTACGACGGCATCGATTTGACAGCATCGGACCGTGCCCTGCTTGCGGCGTCCGGCGACGATGAGCTTGCGCTGCGCAAACGTCTGGGCATCGCCAAAGCCGAAAGCGTCGGCGATACCTACCAGACCGCGATGCAGTATCCCTCGCTCAACGTGCGCGGCTTGGCATCGGCGGCGGTCGGCGGCAAGGCCGCGAACATCGTGCCCAGCGAAGCGACCGCGGAGCTGGATCTGCGCACGACGCCTGAAGCGGACGGCCGAACGCTGTTCGCGCTGCTGAAGCGGCACATCGAGCGCCAAGGCTACTTTCTCACCGACGGGCCGCCGAGCGACCAGGCGCGCGCGGTGCACGACAAACTGGCCAGCATCACCATGGGCGCCGTCGAAAAATCCGTGCGCATGCCTGTCGATGCGCCGGTCGGGCAGTGGGCTTACAGGGCTGTGCAGGCCGCGGCGACGGGTGGCGATACGCCGGTGCGGATCCGCATGGTGGGTGGCACCGTTCCCACCGCGACTCTGGTCGATGCGCTGGATCTGCCTTTCGTGATCGTGTCGACGGTGAACGCCGACAACAATCAGCACACCCATGACGAGAATCTGCGCATGGGACATTTCATCAGCGGAACGCGCACGATCCGCAGCCTGCTGACGACGTCATATCCATGAAGAGCTTCGCGGCTCGCGGACTGCGACCATGCGACAATGCCCGCGACGGAGTCGGCCAGGCAGTCGCGTCATCGTGTTCTCCGGAACCCGATGCCGAGGAAAGTCCGGGCTCCACAGGGCACGGTGCCAGGTAACCCCTGGGCGGCGCGAGCCGACGGAAAGTGCAACAGAAAGATACCGCCGAACGGTTCTTCGGGGCGCTGGTCGGGCGAATGTCCGACCAAGTGCTCCAGCTTCGCCGAAAGGCGAGGCTGAATGCGTGGCAAGGGTGAAATGGTGCGGTAAGAGCGCACCGCGAGTCCGGTAACGGACCGGCACGGCAAACCCCACCGGGAGCAAGACCAAATAGGGAGGCAATGCCGCGGCCCGCGGTGTCTCCGGGTAGGTTGCTTGAGCGTATCGGTGACGATGCGCCTAGAGGAATGACTGTCCACGACAAAACCCGGCTTATCGGCCGGCTCCGTCACATTCTTCTGGGCTGTGCCCAGAAGAATCCCAAAGTTCGCTGCGCAAACCTTGGGCCCCGCTGTGCACTTCCATCCCCCGCTCGCGCTGCGCGCGAGCCGCCCCCTCACTTGGGGAGCTCTGTGCCCGGATTACGTTTTTCTGGTCTTTACGAAGAAGAATCCTAAAGTCTGCCGCCTAACAGGCTGCTGAAATACTGTTTTCGAGTTAGAAAACTGGCGCTTTTTGCCGTTCTATGGCTGACGCTCGAATCAAGCATCAATGACTTACGAAGAAAATATTACTGCAAAATCGTATTTTCTGGATGTGTCAAACAGTATTTCAGCAGCCTGCTAAGCCTTGGGCCCCGCTGCGCACTTCCATACGCCGCTCGCACTGCGCGCGAGTCCCGGCTCAATCAGGAGAACAGCTACTGCGCTTGCCAGCCACGGGCCCGCACGTCGATGGGCGCTGGACCATGAATGGTGTGCGCTGGGGGCGCCTCGATCGTGCGCTGTGCAGGAAATGGAACCGCACTGGAGCCGTTTCATTGACACGCTTTCCAAGCGGGCGTTTCCCCTGTTCATGTCTTGCGATCAGCGTGTAGTCCGCAAAACTGTGATGCGGTGCCAAATTTTGTTTCTGTTCAGAGAGGCGGGCTACGGCCTACTGAAGAGGCTGCCATGTTCAGGTCGCTTTTGGCTCTGTGAATAGCATCAAAATCTCAAAATTTGAGACAAAACATGAGCTTGTGGATAAACCTTGAACCAGTCTGTGAAGATGGCCGCAAGTCATTGACTCGCTTAGTGAAATTGGTCTCACAAACTTGTTGACAACCCTGTGTACGACTCCTAATGTGGCGGCTCGTGGGAAAACCGGGTGATTAGTGGTTTTTTCGAATTGACCAAGCCCGCCTGAGACGGGCGCCACCAGGCAGAATCCGTGTTCCAAGGTGAGACAGCCATCACGATCGACGACAAGGGCCGACTGGCGATTCCGACCAGCTACCGGGACTTGATCGCGAGCGCGTCCGACAGCCGGCTGGTCATCACCTACAACCCGTTCGAGGCCGGCTCGCTCTACCTCTATCCCCAGACGGTCTGGGAGCGGTTGCGGGATCAGGTCAATGCGTTGCCCCGCACCAAAAGCGTCAGCCGCAATCTGCAGCTGAAGCTGGTTGGCGCGGCGGCTTTCGTGGAGCCCGATGGCAACGGCCGCATCGGCATTCCTGCGAGCCACCGCAGTGCAGTGGGTATCGAAAAGCGCGCGGTGCTGCTGGGCATGGGCGACAAGTTCGAACTGTGGAGCGAGCAGGCGCACCACGCGCAGATCCGCATGACGCTGAGCGATGCGGATCTGGGCGAGGCGATGCTCGATCTGCAGCTGTGACCCCGGGTGGCGCGGGCGCGGTGCCCGCCCACCTCACGGCAGCGCAATCGCCTGCGCTGCATGTCCCGGTGATGTACGCGCAGGTCATGGACGGACTGCGGATTCTGGAGGATGGAACCTATCTGGACGGTACGTTCGGGCGCGGAGGTCACGCGCGCGGCGTGCTGCAACGCTTAGGTACTGGAGGCCGTTTGCTGCTGATGGACAAGGATCCCGAAGCGATCCGCGTCGCCGAACAGGCGTTCGGTGCGGACGCGCGCGTCGCGATCCATCGCGGCAGTTTCATCGATATGGCCGGATGGGATTCCGCGCAGCAGGGCCTGGACGGCGTGCTGTTCGATCTTGGCGTGTCGTCGCCGCAGCTGGACGTCGCCGCGCGCGGCTTCAGTTTCGGCAAAGACGGTCCCCTCGATATGCGCATGGATCCCGACAGCGGCGAAAGTGCGGCGCAGTGGCTGGCGCGCGCGGATGAGCGCGAGATCGCCGACGTACTGTGGACCTACGGTGAAGAAAAGCAGAGCCGGCGCATCGCGCGTGCCATCGTCGCCCGTCGCGGCGATGCGACGCTGACGCATACCGCGCAGCTGGCCAATCTGATCGCATCGGTCATCCCGCGCGGTGCGCAGAAGATCCATCCCGCCACCCGCAGCTTCCAGGCGATCCGCATTTTCATCAATCGCGAACTGGACGATCTCGAACAGGGTCTCGACGCTGCCCTCGCGGCGCTGAAGCCCGGTGGCCGCCTCGCAGTGATCAGCTTCCATTCGCTGGAAGACCGCATCGTCAAACGCTTCATCCTCAAACACGCTAAAGCGCCGCCGGCCAACCGCCGGATGCCGGTGGAGATCGCGTTCACGCCGACCCTGGGAATGATCGGCGATGCGCAGAAGGCGACGGATGCCGAATTGGCTCTCAACCCGCGCGCCCGCAGTGCGGTGCTGCGCGTAGCCGAAAAACTCACCGACGAGGACGCGCGCTCACGAGCCACGGGCCCGCATGCCGATGAGCGTCGGAGCAGCGCGCGCGCAAGCCGGAGTGCCCCATGAGCCTGCGCGTGATCGTCGCCCTGTTGATCGTCGCCAATCTGATCTCGGCGATCGGCGTGGTGCATTCGCGCTATCGCCACCGCCAGCTGTTCGTCGAGCTGTCGCGGCTGGAAAACAGTCGCGACGAGCTCAATATCGAGTTCAGCCGTCTGCAGTTGGAGCAGGCGACCTGGGCCGAAAGCAATCGCGTCGATCAGATCGCGCGCAGCCGTCTGGGCATGAAAACGCCTGAACCTGCCGACATCGTAGTGCTGCGTCCATGAGCTGGCTTTCAAGCGCCCTTTCACCCTTCCGCGAACGCTGGCAGCGCCGCAACGACCGCCGCGGTCCGGCACCGCGCGGCCGCGCGCAGTTCAATCTGCGCGGCAGGCTGATGCTGGTGACCGGCACCTTGGGCATCTGCGCATTGGCGCTGCTCGCGCGTGCGGCGCACATCCAGGTGCTGCACAACCAGTTTTACCGCGAGCAGGGCAATGAGCGCTTTCTGCGCGAGGTGGCGATTCCCACGTCGCGCGGCATGATCACCGATCGCAATGGCGAACCGCTGGCCGTCTCCACGCCGGTCGAATCGATCACCGCCAACCCCAAAGAAGTGCTGGATACGCCCAAAATGCTGCCGAAACTGGCGGCTGCGCTCAACACCGATGTCGACACGCTTACCCGCAGGCTGACCCAGCGCGCAGACAAGGAATTCGTCTATCTCAAGCGCCGTATCAATCCTGCGGAGGCACGCCGCGTGCTTGCGCTGAATATCCCAGGCGTGTCGTCGCAGCGCGAGTACCGGCGCTTTTACCCGCAGGGCGAAGCGATCGCGCACGTGCTGGGCTTCACCAATATCGACGATCAGGGCCAGGAAGGTCTCGAACTGGCGTTCGAGCGCACGCTGCGCGGCACGCCCGGCAAGAAACGCGTGATCCGCGACCGCCGCGGCCGCATCGTCGAAGAAGTCGATCTGCTGCGACCGGCGGAACCGGGTAAAAACATCACCCTGACGATCGATCGCCGGATCCAGTTTCTCGCCTATCGCGAACTCAAGCGCGCCCTGCTCGACACCGGCGCCAGCAGCGGTTCGGTGGTCGTGCTGGATGTCGCCACCGGCGAAGTGCTGGCCATGGCCAACCTGCCGTCGTTCAACCCCAACGCGGTCAACGAGGCCAACCGCGACGCGCACCGCAACCGTGCGGTGACCGACGTGATCGAGCCGGGTTCGACGATCAAACCGCTGACCGTGGCCGCTGCGCTGGAAGCGGGCAAGATCACGCCGACAACGATGTTCAACACCAGCCCCGGTTGGATCCCCAACGGCAAATACCGTACGACCGATACCCACAACTACGGCATCCTCGACACCACTGGAGTGATCCGCAAGAGTTCGAACGTGGGTGCGGCCAAGATCGTGCACATGCTGCCCAGCAGGGATTTCTACGATTTTCTGGTGCGTCTTGGCTACGGCCGCAGCACCGGCAGCGGTTTCCCCGGCGAAAGCCCCGGCAGATTGCTGAAGCCGGAGCGCTGGAGCGGCACCACCAAACAGACGATGGCCTACGGTTACGGGCTGAGCGCCACGCCGCTGCAGATCGCGCACATCTTCGCCACGCTGGGCAACGGCGGCCGTGCGGTCGTGCCGAGCTTCATCAAGGGCGAAACCGGCGAAGTCACGCAGGTGCTCGATGCGCGCGTCGCGCACGATGTGCTGCGCATGATGCAGACCGTGACCGAGCCGGGCGGCACCGCGCCACAGGCCGCGATCCTGGGCTACCACGTCGCCGGCAAGACCGGAACCGCGCGCATCAACTACAACGGCGTGTATTCGCGCCGCTACAACGCATTTTTCGCCGGGCTGGTCCCGGTCGACAACCCGCGCTTCGCAATGGCGGTCGTGCTGAAAGATCCGGAAACCAGCACCGGCTATACCGGTGGTCTGGTGTCCGCGCCGGTCTTCAAGAACGTGATGGAAGGTGCGCTGCGTTTGATGGACGTGCCGCCGGACGATATCGAGACCTGGCTGGCGGCGCAGGCCGCGGCCGATGCGAAACGGATGCGTCAGGCAGGCATTGCTCCGCCCGCGCCGCGTGCGCTGCAGACGCAGCCCATGCCCGCCGCGCTGGTCGAAGCGATCGACGCGCTGCCCGTTGCGGGAGGTGCGCAATGAGCCGTTGCATGCGCCTCGCGGAGCTGCTGCCCGATATCGCGGGCATTCCGGCGAATCTCGACATCACAGGTCTGGTGCAGGACAGTCGCGCGATCGAATCGGGCCATGCTTTCGTGGCGATTGCCGGATTCGGCGCGCATGGGCTGAAGTTCGTTGCGCAGGCCAGGCAGGCGGGCGCTGCGGCGATTCTGTTCGAGCCGCCGATGCCGGCCGAATTCGATTTCGTCAGCGACGTTGATCTGCCCTTGATCGCGGTGCCCGGTCTGCGCGCGCGTCTGGGCGCGATGGCGGACCGTTTCCATGGCGAGCCCTCGCGGACGATGATCACCGTCGGGGTGACCGGCACCAACGGCAAGACCTCCACCGTGCAGCTGTTGGCGCAGGCGTGGACGCTGCAGGGTCGCCGCGCCGGCAGTATCGGCACACTGGGAGCGGGTCTGTACGGCGATGTCGTGCCCACCGGCTTCACCACGCCGCTGGTGCTGCAACTGCACGCGCTGCTGGCGCAATTGCGCGATGCCGGCGCCGATGCGGTGGCAATGGAAGTCAGTTCGCATGCGCTGGATCAGGGTCGCGTAGACGGCGTGCATTTCAAGGTCGGGATGTTCACCAATCTCACCCGCGACCATCTCGATTACCACGGCACGATGGACGCCTACGGCGCCGCCAAGGCAAAGCTGTTCGCGTGGCCGGGCCTCGAATCCGCAGTGCTGAATCTCGACGATGCCTTCGGCCTCGAACTGCATGCCGGCATCGGCGCTGCGGTCGCCACCATCGGCGTCAGCTCACGCGGAGCCACGGATGCGCGCCTGCGCGCCGATGACATCGTGCTGGATCTCGCCGGCCTGTCGTTCGTGCTGCGGATCGACGGCGAAACGCACACGGTGCGTTCGCCCCTGCTCGGGCGCTTCAATGTCGACAATCTTCTGGCCGCTGCCGGCGCGCTGTTCGCGCTGGGCGAAACGCCGGTGCGGATCGCAACCATGCTGTCGATGCTGCAGCCGGTCGACGGGCGCATGAACCGTCTGGGTGGCGACGGCTTTTCGCCGCTGGTGGTGATCGACTATGCGCATACGCCCGATGCGCTGGAGCAGGCGCTTGGCAGTCTGCGCGCACACGCGCCCGGCCGTTTGATCTGTGTGTTCGGCTGCGGCGGCGACCGCGATCGCGGCAAGCGTCCGCAGATGGCGGCGATCGCCGAAACGAACGCCGACGCGGTGATCGTGACCGACGACAACCCGCGCAGCGAACACGGCGATGCCATCGTTGCCGGCATCGTCGCTGGTTTTGCGCATCCCGACGCCATCGTCATTCAGCGCGACCGTGCCGCCGCCATCGCGCAAGCGATCGGCACTGCAGGCGTGAACGACATCGTGCTGATCGCCGGCAAAGGCCATGAGCCGTATCAGGAGATCGACGGCGTGCAGTATCCCTTCGACGACACCGCGACCGCGCGCATGGCGCTGGAGGCGCGCGCATGACGCCGCTGTCGCTCGCGCGCATCGCCCAGGCCGTCAACGGCCGCCTGGTGCTGGTCGAAGGCCAGGGCGACGACCTGCTGGTCGATCTGCTCGTCGATGCGCTGGTTACCGACACCCGCAGGCTCGATGCCGACGCGTCGGCATCGCCGATGTTCGTCGCCATCAAGGGCGAGAATTTCGACGGCAACGATTATGTCGCGCAGGCGGCGATGCGCGGCGCGCGTGCGGCGCTGGTATCGCGTCAAGCCGATGTCTCCATTGCGCAGATCGTGGTTGCCGATACCGAACGGGCGCTCGCGTCGCTGGCGGCTTCTGTACAGCGATCCCGCGCTACGAAAGTGCTGGCGGTGACCGGCAGCAACGGCAAGACCAGCGTCAAGACATTGATCTATTCGATTCTGCAGGCCGCCGTCGCCGCGCAGGGTGCGCCCGGCCGCGCTTACACCACGCCGGGCAACCGCAACAACGAAATCGGTTTGCCGCTGGCCGTGCTGGACGCACCCGAAGACGCGCTGTATGCGATCTACGAGATGGGCGCAGGCAAGCCCGGCGATATCGCCTATCTGACCGGGATCGTGCGTCCCGACGTGGCGCTGGTCAACAACATCGCGCCGGCGCATATCGAGCGTCTGGGCAGCCTGCTGGGCATCGCCGACACCAAAGCGGCGATCTACGATGCGCTGCCGGCCGACGGCGTCGCCGCGATCAATGCCGACGATGCGTTTGCGCCGTATTTCGCCGAACGCGCGCACGGTCACCGTCTCATCCGCTTCGCGCTGGATGCCAACGCCGACGTGACCGCGCGCGACATCGCGCTTGATGGCGAGCGTTCGCGGTTCGTGCTGGTCACGCCGGAAGGCGAGGCCGAGATCGCGCTTGCGATGCCAGGCCGGCACAGCGTGTTGAATGCACTGGCAGCGGCCTCGATGGCGCTGGGCGCGGGAATCGCACTGTCCGCGATCGCCGCAGGTCTGAATGCGGCGCAGCCGGTGACCGGACGTCTCAATATCCATCGACTTGCCGGCGGCGCGACCCTGGTCGACGACAGTTACAACGCGAATCCCGGTTCGCTGAAAGCCGCGATCGATACGCTCGCTTCCACCGGCGGCGACTGCTGGCTGGTGCTCGGCGACATGCGCGAACTGGGCGACGACGCCGCTTCGCTGCATGCGGAGGTCGGACGCCGCGCCAAGGCGTCGGGGGTCGCGCGGCTTTACGCGCTTGGCGCGCTCAGCGCTGCGGCAGCGCAGGCCTTCGGAGACCGCGGCCGGGTGTTCGAAAGCCACGCTGCGCTTGCGGACGCCTTGCGTACGGATCTTGCGGCAGAGCTTGCGGCGGAGCTCACGGCTGAGGCCGCTCCTGCGGTTTTTTCGACATTGCAGGTGCTGGTGAAGGGTTCACGCGGCAGCGCGATGGACAGGATCGTCAAAGCATTGCTCGCGAACGACGCGGGTGGGGGAGAGTCGCATGTTGCTTGAACTGACGCGTTGGCTTGAGCAACTGCAGAGTGTATTCGGCCTGTTCAGCTACCTTACGTTTCGCGGCATTCTTGCCGCGCTGACCTCGCTCGCGCTGTCGCTGTGGTGGGGGCCGGCGGTCATTGCCCGGCTCGCACAGCTCAAGGGCGGCCAGCCGATCCGCAAGGACGGCCCGCAGTCGCATTTCTCCAAAGCCGGTACGCCGACGATGGGCGGCGCGCTGATCCTGCTCACGGTGATCGCATCGGTGATGCTGTGGGGCGATCTGCGCAACCGCTATGTGTGGCTGGTGCTGGCGGTGATGGTCGCCTACGGCTGCATCGGCTGGTGGGACGACTGGATCAAGATCGTCAAGCGCGATCCCAACGGCATGCGCTCGCGCACCAAATATGCGCTGCAGTCGGTGGTCGGCCTTGCTGCCGGACTGTTTCTCTATTACACCGCCGATGCGCCGGCGGCAACGACGCTCTATATCCCGTTCTTCAAGGAAGTCGCGCTGCCGCTGGTCGGTATCGGCGGCACGATCTTTTTCGTCTTCATCGCGTATTTCTGGATCGTCGGGTTCTCCAATGCGGTGAATCTCACCGACGGCCTCGACGGGCTTGCGATCATGCCGACCGTGCTGGTCGCCTGCGGGCTGGGCGTATTCGCCTACGCTTCGGGCAACGCGGTGTTCTCCAGTTATCTGCAGATCCCGCCGGTGCCGGGCGCGGGCGAGCTGGTGATCATTTGCGCGGCCATTGCCGGCGCGGGGCTCGGCTTCCTGTGGTTCAACACGTATCCGGCGATGGTGTTCATGGGCGACATCGGCGCACTCGCGCTTGGCGCGGTGCTGGGCTGCGTCGCGGTGATCGTGCGTCAGGAGCTGGTGCTGGTGCTGATGGGCGGCATCTTCGTGATCGAGACGCTGTCGGTGATGATCCAGGTCGCATCGTTCAAGCTCACCGGCAAGCGCGTATTCCGGATGGCGCCGATCCATCATCACTTCGAATTGAAAGGCTGGCCTGAGCCGCGCGTGATCGTGCGCTTCTGGATCATCTCGGTGATCCTCGTGCTGGTCGGCC
>JANOXT010000066.1:0-7828 GCA_031418555.1 Lysobacterales bacterium
ATTCTGGGCGTTGCGACCAGCTGCGCGCTGTCTTTCTATGTGCTGTGGCAGCTGGTCGGGCAGGGCGCTCCGCCTTTCAATGAAAACCTGTACACCTTTTTCGATGTCGCCGGCTACGACGCGCATATCGGCTTCATGATCGACAAGTTGACCGCCATGATGATGGTCGTGGTCACCTTCGTCTCGCTGCTGGTGCACGTCTATACCATCGGCTATATGGCCGAGGATCCGGGCTACCAGCGCTTCTTCAGCTATATCAGCCTGTTCACGTTCTCCATGCTGATGCTGGTGATGAGCAACAACTTCCTGCAGCTGTTTTTCGGCTGGGAAGCGGTAGGTCTGGTGTCGTACCTGTTGATCGGTTTCTGGTTCAAGCGCCCGAGCGCGATCTTCGCGAACATGAAAGCGTTTCTGGTCAACCGCGTCGGCGACTTCGGTTTCCTGCTGGGTATCGCCGGCGTCTTGTTCTGGTTCAACACGCTCGATTACGCCACCGTGTTCGCGAATGCCTCCAGTACGATCGGCGGCGGCCAGACCGTCGCCATCTTCACCGGCCAGGAATGGTCGGTCGCCACGGTGATCTGCATCTGCCTGTTCATCGGCGCCATGGGCAAGTCGGCGCAGGTACCGCTGCATGTCTGGCTGCCGGATTCGATGGAAGGCCCGATCCCGATTTCCGCGCTGATCCACGCCGCGACGATGGTGACCGCCGGCATCTTCATGGTCGCGCGGATGTCGCCGCTGTTCGAGCTGTCTGACACTGCGCTCAACTTCGTGCTGTTCATCGGTGCGACCACCGCGTTCTTCACCGGGCTGATCGGTATCGTCCAGAACGACATCAAGCGCGTCGTCGCGTATTCGACGCTGTCGCAGCTGGGATATATGACCGTCGCACTGGGCGTATCGGCGTATTCGGCTGCGGTTTACCACCTGATGACCCACGCATTCTTCAAGGCGCTGCTGTTCCTCGCGGCGGGTTCGGTCATCATCGGCATGCACCACCAGCAGGACATGCGCAAGATGGGCGGGCTGCGCAAGTACATGCCCATCACCTTCTGGACCAGCGTGATCGGTACGCTTGCGCTGGTCGGCACGCCATTCTTCAGCGGGTTCTACTCGAAGGACACCATCATCGAGGCCGCAGCGCATCACGCGCACGAGTCGTCGACCTGGGTCGCGAACTACGCTTATCTGGCGGTACTGATGGGCGCGTTCGTGACGTCGTTCTACAGCTTCCGCCTGCTCTACATGACGTTCTTCGGCGAGGAGCGCTTCCGTCACGCGCACGAGACGCATGCGCATGGCGACCACGATCATGATCACGATCACGACGATCATCATGGTCATGCCGGGGGCGACCCGCACGAGTCGCCCTGGGTGGTGACGCTGCCGTTGATCCTGCTGGCGATCCCGTCGGTGGCGATCGGGTTCTTCACGGTCGGTCCGATGCTGTTCGGCACCGACTGGAGCGGCCATCATGAACAACTGCCGTTCTTCCTGGGCGCCATCGATGTGCCCGCGGCGAACGATGTGGTCGGCATGCTCAAAGAGGAATTCCACGGCCCGGTCGCGTTTGCGCTGCACGGATTCATGGCGCCCGCGTTCTGGCTTGCTTTCGGCGGGTTTCTGCTGGCCACTCTCATGTACTGGTGGAAGCCGGCACTCCCGGCCAAGGTCGGCGCGTTTCCGCCGTTCGCATTGGCGCGACGGATTCTGGACAACAAGTACGGGATGGACAATCTGTGGATCGATGGGTTCGCCGGCGGTGGCCTGTTCGCCGGCAAGGTTGCGCGCAAGAACGACGAGAAAGTCATCGACGGCTTTTTCGTCAATGGCAGCGCGCGCATCGTCGATCTGGTCTCCGGACTGCTGCGCAAGACCCAGTCCGGCTATCTCTATCACTATGCCTTCGCGATGATTCTCGGCCTGATCGCTCTGCTGGCCGTGTTGATCGAGTTCTGGCGCTGATCTTCGATGTCGATCGAAACGAACTCACGGATACCGAATCGCGATGCATAACTGGCCCTTTCTCGGCACGCACTTACTGAGCACGTTGGTCTGGCTGCCCATCATCGGCGGCGCACTGGCGCTGGCGCTCGGCAATCAGCGGGCGCAAACCGCGCGCTGGCTCGCGTTGACGTTCGCGGTGGCGACGTTCGCCGTGAGCATTCCGCTGCTGACCGGTTTCGATTACTTCACCTCGGCGCTGCAGTTCGTCGAACAGCGCGAGTGGATTCCCGCCTACGGCATCCAGTACCACCTCGGTGCCGACGGCCTTTCGGTCGCGCTGATTGTGCTGACCACGTTGACCACGGTGCTGGTATTGATCGGCGCATGGGGTTCGATCGACAAGCGCGTGAACCAGTATGTGGCGGCGTTCCTGTTTCTCGAAGGCCTGATGATCGGCGTTTTCGCCGCTGTCGACGCGATGCTGTTCTACGTGTTCTTCGAGGGCATGTTGATTCCGATGTTCATCATCATCGGCGTCTGGGGCGGCCCGCGCCGGGTGTATGCGTCGATGAAGTTCTTCCTGTACACCTTCCTCGGCTCGGTGTTCATGCTGGTCGGGCTGATCTATCTTTACCTGCAGGCCGGCAGCTGGCAGTTGCCCGATCTGTATGCGCTGCCGCTCGGCGCGCACGAACAGATGTGGCTGTTCTTCGCGTTCCTGATCGCGTTCGCAGTCAAGGTGCCGATGTTCCCGGTCCACACATGGTTGCCGGACGCCCACGTCGAAGCGCCCACCGGCGGCTCGGTGATCCTGGCCGCGATCATGCTGAAGATCGGCGGCTACGGTTTCCTGCGCTTCAATCTGCCGATCGTTCCCGATGCCAGCCACGAATTCGCCTGGCTGGTCATCGCGCTGAGCCTGATCGCAGTGGTCTATATCGGCCTGGTCGCGCTGGTCCAGGAAGACATGAAGCGGCTGATCGCATATTCGTCGATCTCGCACATGGGCTTCGTCACCCTCGGCATCTTCATCGCCCTGATGCTGGTGCGCGACAGCGGCAATCCCGAGGCCGCGCGGCTCGGCATGCAGGGCGCGATGGTGCAGATGGTCTCGCACGGATTCATTTCCGGCGCGATGTTCTCCTGCGTCGGCGTGCTCTACGACCGCATGCACAGCCGCATGATCAAAGACTACGGCGGCGTCGCCAACGTCATGCCCTGGTTCGCCGCATTCATGGTGTTCTTCAGCATGGCGAACGCCGGTCTGCCGGGCACTTCCGGATTCGTCGGCGAGTTCATGGTGATTCTGGCCAGCTTCCAGGCGCATCCGCTGCTGGCGTTCACCGCCGCCATGACCCTGGTCATCGGCGCTGCGTACACCCTGTGGCTGGTGAAGCGGGTGGTGTTCGGCGAAATCGGCAATGCCCACGTCGCCGAACTCGAAGACATCAACCCGCGCGAGTGGATCGTGCTTTCGGTGTTCGCTGTCGGCGTGCTGCTGATCGGCGTGTATCCGAAACCGTTGACCGATCTGATGGAACCCGCCATCGCCCAACTCGCCAGCCAGCTGGCGATCAGCAAGCTCTGAGACCATCATGATTGAACCCAGCATCACCACCGCCGATCTGATGCCGCTGCTGCCCGAGCTAGTGCTTGTGGGGGCTGCGTTCGCATTGCTGCTGCTCGATCTGTTCATCAGCGAACGTCAGCGCGGCGCGATCCATGTGCTGGGCGTCGTCACGTTGATCGTGGTCGCGGCCATGATTGCGCTCGATGTGGGCGGGCAGGGCACGGTTTTCAACGGCATGTTCATCCGCGACACCATGGCCGACGTGTTGAAGTGGGTGGTCTGCGTGGTCAGCGCCCTGGCGATGGTCTATGCATGGTCGTTCCTGCGCGAGCGCGGCCTGTACAAGGGCGAGATCGCGGTGCTGATGTTGTTCTCCGTCGCCGGGATGATGCTGCTGATCTCCGCCGGCAGTCTGGTGATGGTGTATCTCGGCCTGGAAATGCTCGCGTTGTGCTCGTATGCGCTGGTCGCGATCGACCGCGACAGCCCGCTGGCGTCGGAAGCGGCGATGAAGTACTTCGTGCTGGGCTCGCTCGCCTCGGGCATGCTGCTGTACGGGATGTCGCTCATCTACGGCGCGACCGGCAGTCTGGATCTCGCCGCGATCCACGCCGTGGCTACGTCCACCCCGATGCTGCTCACCGGTATGGTCTTCCTGGTCGCCGGTATCGCCTTCAAGTTCGGCGCCGCGCCGTTCCACATGTGGCTTCCCGACGTCTATCAGGGCGCGCCCACGCCGATCACCCTGTTTATCGGCGCTGCGCCGAAGCTGGCCGCGTTCGCGATGGCCTATCGCCTGCTCGAAGCCGGCGTCGGCCCGCTCGACGAACAATGGCGCGTACTGTTGTCCGGAATCGCAGCGCTGTCGTTGGCGGTCGGCAATCTGATCGCGCTGGCGCAGACCAATCTCAAGCGCATGCTGGCTTATTCGACGGTCTCGCACGTCGGTTTCCTGCTGATGGGTCTGGCTGGCGGGGGCGCGGTCGGCTACGCGGCCGGCATGTTCTATGCGATCAGCTACGCGGTGATGGCGGCGGCGGCATTCGGCACCATCGTGATGCTCTCCCGTCAAGGCTTTGAAGCCGACCGTATCGAAGACTTCAATGGCTTGAATGCGCGCAGCCCGTGGATGGCGGGTCTGGTGCTGTGCGTGATGGCGTCATTGGCCGGCGTGCCCCCGTTCCTCGGTTTCTGGGCGAAGCTCGCGGTGCTGCGCGCCGCGTGGGAAGGCGGCCAGATCTGGCTGGTGATCGTCGGCATCGTGTTTGCCGTGATCGGTGCGTTCTATTACCTGCGGGTGATCCGTGCGATGTATTTCGATGAACCGTCCGGCGATCCGGTCAGCCAGCGCGCGGACCTGTCCCTGCGTGTGGTTTTTGCGGTGAACGCCCTGTCGCTGCTGGTCCTGGGGCTGGCTTGGAACCCGATCATGATGTGGTGCCAGAAGGCATTCGCCTGAGCAGAACGACATGCGCCAGTCTGTGCTGCGCATTCAACGGGCTGCATTCATCGCTTAACAATAGCTTGCATTTTCAGGGTCGTATCACCATAATTCCGCTTCTGATGCGGGGTGGAGCAGTCTGGCAGCTCGTCGGGCTCATAACCCGAAGGTCGCAGGTTCAAATCCTGCCCCCGCTACCAGCTTTTCGAGTTCGGAAATCGCAGTGTTTCAAGGCGATCCATGAACAGGAAAGTCGGGCTTGGTCGAAGCATGAGCTGCGCTTCGACGCCGAAATCCAGCGGTATTGGACAAGGGGCCCGCAAGGCCCCTTTTTCTTTCCGGGAGTTTTATGGCGGACAAGGCCACCGACATCTCCAATCTGCTGTCGCCAACGGTGCAGGCCCTCGGTCTGGAGCTGCTCGGCGTCGAGTATCTGCCCACGTCGGGTGGCGCGCTGCTGCGGCTCTATATCGATATTCCGCAGCAGGCTGTCGGCGATGCGGAAACTCCGCGCATGGTCGGCATCGAAGATTGCGAGTCGGTCAGCCGCGAAGTGTCGGCACAGCTCGATGTCGAGGACCCGATCAGCAGTCATTACACGCTGGAAGTGTCGTCGCCGGGTGTGGACCGTCCTTTGTTCACGCCGGCGCACTACACGCGTTTCCTCGGCGAGCAGGTCAAGATCGGCCTGAAATTACCGCAGGACGGGCGTCGCAAACTGCAGGGACGGATCGCTGCAGTCGAGGACGAGCGGATCGACATCGAAGTCGACGCCAAGCCCGAACCGCAGCATGTTTCGATCGCCTTCGAGAATATCGAAAAGGCGCGTCTGATCCCCGACTGGGCGGCGCTGGGTTTCGGCCCGACGAAGGCGGAACCGCCGGCGAAACCCGGTAAACGATCGCCGGGCAGGAAAGCGCCCGGCAAGACATCGGTTGGTCATAAAACAATTGGCAATAAAGCAGCCGGCAAAGCGAAGACCAAACGGCCTTCGGACAGTTGAACGACATTTCAGCGCTTCGTTCGCGAAGCGCTCCGGCGCAGACCCGGCATCACGGTCTTCGCTTCCAACCCTGACACGACATTCAAGTTTTAGAGGCGTAACAGAATGAGTAAGGAACTCCTGCTTGTCGTCGACGCGGTCGCCAATGAAAAAGGCGTACCGGAGTCGGTCATCATCGAAGCCCT
This sequence comes from Lysobacterales bacterium, assembly GCA_031418555.1. GTDB lineage: Bacteria > Pseudomonadota > Gammaproteobacteria > Xanthomonadales > Xanthomonadaceae > Lysobacter_I. The sequence continues at coordinate 6,150 of JANOXT010000066.1, forward strand.
TGAGGCGGCGCTGGCGACGGCGGCTAAAAAGCGTTTTCACGAACAAGACGTGCTGACCCGCGTGTCCATCAATCCCAAGGACGGCAGCTACGAGACGTTCCGCCGGTGGGAAGTGGTCGCCGACGACGTCGTGATGGAATCGCCGGACCGCCAGACCCGCATGATGGACGCCGTCGATGAAGTCGAAGGCGTGGAGATCGGCGACTACATCGAAGAGCAGATCGAGAATCCCGAGTTCGGCCGTATTGCCGCGCAGGCCGCGAAGCAGGTCATTGTGCAGCGCGTGCGCGAAGCCGAGCGCAACCAGGTGGTCGAGGGCTGGAAAGACCGCGTCGGCGAACTGGTGACGGGCATCGTCAAGCGCGTCGAGCGCGGCAATGTCTACGTCGATCTTGGCGGCAATGCAGAAGCCTTCATTCCCAAGGACAAGGCGATCCCGCGCGACGTCGTGCGTGCAGGCGATCGCGTTCGCGGCTACCTGTTCGACGTGCGCAGCGAACCGCGCGGTCCGCAGCTGTTCATCAGCCGCGCCGCACCCGAATTCATGATGGAGCTGTTCAAGCTTGAAGTGCCGGAAGTCGGCCAAGGCCTGGTCGAGATCAAGGCCTGCGCCCGCGACCCGGGCGACCGCGCCAAGATCGCGGTGATCGCCTACGACACCCGTACCGATCCGATTGGCGCGTGCATCGGTATGCGCGGTTCGCGCGTGCAGGCGGTCTCGAACGAACTCAACGGCGAGCGCGTCGATATCGTGCTGTGGTCGGACAATCCGGCGCAGTTCGTCATCAATGCGATGGCGCCGGCCGAAGTGCAGTCGATCATCGTCGATGAAGAAAAACATTCGATGGATCTGGCAGTCGCCGAAGAGCGTCTGGCCCAGGCGATCGGCAAGGGCGGCCAGAACGTGCGCCTCGCCAGCCGTCTGACCGGCTGGCAGCTCAATGTGATGACCGCCGATCAGGTCCAGGCCAAGAGTGAGGCCGAACAGACCACCGCCCGTCAGCTGTTCATGAACAAGCTGGAGGTGGACGAGGAAATCGCGAGCATCCTGGTGGCCGAAGGGTTCAGTACGGTCGAGGAAATCGCCTATGTGCCGGTCGGCGAGCTGCTTGCGGTGGAGGGGTTCGACGAAGACATCGTCGAAGAACTGCGCTCACGCGCTCGCGATGCCCTGCTGAACGAGGCGCTGGCGGTCGAAGAAGAGCTGGACGAACACCAGCCTGCCGATGATCTGTTGAGTCTGGACGGCATGGACAGCGACACTGCGTATGCTCTGGCCGCGCATGGGGTCCGCACGGTCGATGATCTGGGCGAACTGGGTGCGGATGAAGTGGCGGAATTCGCCATCGACGGTCTGGACGAGGCCCGCGCAGCGGCGCTGATCCTGGCTGCCCGTGCCGAGGAAATCGCCCGCCTCGAACGCGAAGCCTGAGCACCGCAACACGATTAGGCAACACGATTAGAATCTAACGCTTAACGAGCATGATCTCACCCGAGGCCGGCCTCACCCGAGTCCAGCTTCATGCGAGCCCTGTTTTACAACGAGCAGCTTCACAACAAGCAGCCCCCGCGCGTGTCCGTCGAATCATCGTCGGCCCGCGCCTCAGGATACGGACACCGAATGTCGCAGCAAACCACCATCCGCACACTGGCCGAACTGGTAAATACACCGGTCGAGA
>JANOXT010000067.1:0-18597 GCA_031418555.1 Lysobacterales bacterium
AATCGAGGGCTATATCGCTTCTTACAACGAAAACCCCAAGCCCTTTGTTTGGACTGCGAAGGCCAATGACATTCTGCAGAAAGTCATGCGCGGACGTGCTGCGTTGAAAATGGTTCAAACAGGGTGAAGCACTACACTAGGTGCCAGACTGGAGGTTGTCACTACCAGTCACACAGCAGGAGGAGTCCGCCATGAAGATTAGTCGAGTCGCTCTGGATTTGGCAAAGAACGTCATTCAGGTGCATGCCGTGGATCGCAGCGGTGCTGCGGTGGTGCGCAAAGCGCTCAAGCGCGCGCAATTGCTGCCCTTCATGCGTGATCTGCCGCCCTGCGAGGTCGGGATGGAAGCCTGCGCCAGCGCCCATCACTGGGGGCGGCAACTGCAGGCGATGGGACACACGGTTCACCTGCTGCCGGCGCAGTACGTCAAACCCTTCGTGATCGGTCAGAAGAACGACGCCAACGATGCCGCTGCGATCTGTGCCGCCATGACCCATTCCGGCATTCCCCGCGTCACGGTCAAGACGATCGCGCAACAAGACATGCAGGCACTGCATCGCATCCGTTCGATGAAGATGAAACAGCGTACCGCGATCATCAACCAGACCCGCGGCCTGCTGGCCGAGTACGGCATCGTCATCGCCCAAAGTCCGGCTGCGCTGCGCAAAGCCATTCCCGAGCTGCTCGAAGATGCCGACAACCGCCTGAGCTTCGACTTCCGTCAGCTGCTGTCAGAGCTGTACGACGATCTGGTCGCCATCGACAAGCGCGTGGCGGAGCTCACCCAGCGTATCGAGCGCGCTGTGCGCACCAGCGAGGAAGGCAAGCGCTTGCTGGAGATTCCCGGCATCGGCCCGCTGACTGCCAGCGCCCTGGTCGCGACCGTCGGCGATGCCCGACAGTTCAGGAATGGTCGCCAGATGGCCGCCTTCCTGGGATTGGTGCCCAGACAACACTCCAGCGGCGGCAAGGCCAAGCTGCTCGGCATCCACAAACGCGGCGACAGCTACCTGCGCGGTCTATTGGTTCACGGCGCACGCAGCGTGCTGCGCACCGCCACCAACAAGCCCGACGACCGCAGCCGATGGCTGATGAACCTTGCAGCAAGACGCCATCGCAACATCGCCACCGTGGCGCAAGCCAACAAGAATGTCAGGGTCGCCTGGGCGATCCTGACCCGTGAACAGCGTTACCGTTCCAACTGAAGACTTGAACGACCGAACCCATCAACGAGTTTGCTGACCGACGATGAAGATCACTGGGAAGACCAACGCGGGAAGAGCCTGAGTAGGGTGGCGGCCTTCGAGGCCGATACTCCAATGAGGCGTCCGCGTGCGACTGCTCCATCATGGCCAGAAGCTAAAAGCTTCACCAGCAGGCCGGATATACGTTCGCAATCTCAACCCAGATCGAAAAAAACGGTTGGCAATCGGGAGGAGTCCATATACACCCTACGGTTCCGGGGCGCGGACATTATCGGAGCAGCGGTCAAAGTAGGTATTTTCCGTTATATTTCTAAAAACAGTCTTCGCACGATTTTTTTTTTCAAGGACAACATCATGCCATCGTTATCGATCACCCCACCAGGCCAGCTCGATCAGCCCACTCTGACCCAAAGCGCGCCTCCCATCGATCAACAAACCTTGGGTGTGGAGCGCGCGTCAGGCATCAAACAGCCTATCTCCGACAACCCGGAGCATCCAGTCAATTCCCGGGATGCCAGCGTCTACTATTCGCGCACGGGCAACCTGATCGGTCTGACCCCTGAAAAACAGGCGGATGCTCTGGCCAATACGATGCGCAGCCTAGGGCCTGACAAGGTGCTTGTGATCGAAACGACGGGCCCGCTCGGCGGTTCGTATGTAGATGAGCTGCGCAAATCGTTGCCCGAAGCGCTCAAGATGGTGCCGGCTTCGGAGCGCCCGGAGATCCGCTTTCTTGTATCCGACGGGCGCCCGGTGCTGGCCAATCCCGCGCGTCCGGATGCAGAGCACAATCCCTTCGCGGACTACCTGCAGGGGCTCAACAAAGAAAAGTCCGGCAGTGGGATCGTCTATCTGGACAGATCGCTGCCCCAGGTTGATCGCGGCATTCCGAACTGGGGCAATCCCAAGGTGGTCGACTATTTCATCCGGGAGCGCATCGAGCCCACCATTGCATTTGCGAAAGAGCTGGGCATCAAATCGGTGGTAGTCGATGATCACATCGGCGTTCCGCCCGACAATCCGGCCAAGGACATTTTTCCGATGTCAGCTTTCAAGAAAGCGAATGGATTGGCCGAGAATGCGACTTCGGACCGTCAGGTCCAGAACATCGTGACCGGCGCTTACAGCAAAGTGCTGGGCAAGATCCACGATGCCGGATTGGACGCGGGTCTGTCTTCTGCAGCGGATCCTGCAGGTTCGCTGCGATTCGGCATCGATATGGCGAAACTCGCGCCGCTTGCCAAAACGATCGAGATACAGGGATATCGGCCGGAAGTCGCGCAGCTCCAAACCGTGACCACCAAGCTGCTCGACAATATTCGCGATAATTTCGATCAATATAAAGACATCAAAGAGATCAAGATTGCACTGACTACGCGCGCAAATGGGGTGGATCTGACCGAGGCGAAACTGATCGGCCAGCAGAATGTTATCGAGGCATTCCAGGGCGATATCAACAAGCTGTATCAGCAACATGGCGCTGCGCCGCCTCATGTCAGCACGTCGCTGTGGGCGCATCAGAATTTTTACAAATAGCCTGATGTTGTTGTAAGCGAAGCGAAACGAAACCCCACTGCTGCTGCGGATCTGATGATCGATTCATCAGACAATTCCTTTGGTTGTCGGTGGGGTTTCGTTTGCCCTAACGTATGCGGCTTTGTCGTTTGCGCAGCATAGCGGTCAGCAAGCGCCTGGCTTGAGAAACCGCCACATCATCGGGAGTGTGCCATGCGCGTAAAACACATGACGCCGATCTTGAACGTCTCCGACCTCGCGCAGAGTTTTGCCTGGTTCGAGACGCTGGGATGGAAGAAAGGCTGGGAGTGGGGCTCGCCGCCGAGCTTCGGCGGCGTCAACGCCGGGCATTTCGAAATTTTCCTGTGCCGCGATGGCCAGGGCGGACGTGGGCAGAGCGGTTACGGTGCCACGTTCGGCCCGGATTCCAACGAGGCTGCCGAAAAAGCGGTCTGGATGTCGGTCTGGGTCGATGATGTGGATGCGGTACACCGGGAGTGCCTGCAACACAACATTGAAGTGACATGGCCGCCCACGGATATGCCGTGGCATGTCCGCGAAATGCATATCCGCCATCCGGACGGACACGTGTTCCGGATCAGCTGTGGGATCGAATCCGCCCCGAAGTAAGCCATTGAGTCGAGTTGAGTTGAGTGAGTGTGCTTGAATGATGCGATGCCTCGAACAGGTGGATGTGCCGATATGAACGACATCAACGCCAACGCGATTGAAACCGCCTCGCATCGCATCGATCCGGTGTTTCTCGATACGCCGCTGCTGCGCGAGACGTCATTGGATCGCGAGCTTGGGATCGAGCTGTTGCTGAAGGTCGAGACCTTGAATCCGATCCGTTCGTTCAAGGGGCGCGGCACCGATCTCTACGTCGCCGATGTCGGTGCGGTACCTGCGCTGGTCTGCGCGTCCGCCGGCAATTTCGGCCAAGGTCTTGCGCGGGCAGCGCGCAGGAAAGGCATCGCTGTGGTCGTATTCGTCGTAACCCATGCCAATCCGATGAAGATCGAGGCGATGCGCCGCTTTGGCGCCGAGGTGCGATTGCACGGCGACGATTTCGACGCTGCGAAAGCCGAGGCGCGCGCGTATGCCGAAGTGCTGGGAGCGCCGTTCGTGGAAGATGGCGCCGAGCCGGCCATTGTGGTCGGCGCAGGCACCATCGCCCGTGAAATCACGATGGCGAATGCGGATGCCAATCTTGATGCCATGCTCATTCCGCTGGGTAACGGTGCGCTCGCCATCGGCATGGGTGCCTGGTTCAAACATGCGACCCCGGCTGTCGAGGTGGTCGGCGTGGTCGCTGCTGGCGCGCCTGCGATGCAGCTGTCGTTCGATGCGGGCTGCGCGGTCGCCACAAAGACCATCGCGACCATCGCCGACGGCATCGCCGTCCGCGAGCCGGTGCCGAATGCGGTGCAGCGCATGCCCGGCACGCTCGATGCGGTGACGGCGGTCGATGAGCCGACGATCCTGCGTGCGATGCGGCTGGTGCACGAACACCTCGGGCTGGTGGTCGAACCCGCTGGCGTCGTCGGCGTGGCCGCGCTGCTCGCCGAGCCGGCGCGCTGGCGTGGGCGGCGCGTCGCAACTGTGCTGTGCGGCGGTAATCTTACGCTTGAGCAGACCAAACGCTGGTTGGGTTGAGCGACTGCGATCGCCGTGTCGACAGTCATGCTGGTATTCCGATTCCGTATTCAAGAATTCACGCATCCGATGTTCAGATCTATCGTCATGTTTTCTTCGCGGGTCTGCGGGACGCGCGCCGCCGCGTGGGGCGTGCGCGTTCGTCGAATGGCGGGCTGCGCGCATGCTGGCCGGTAGTGCCGTCATGCGATGACCGTCGTGATGTCGCACCTCCGCATCCTCACGCTGACCATGCTCGCGATGCTGGCCTTCGCCGGCAATTCGCTGCTGTGCCGCGCGGCGTTGGACCACACTCGCATTGATGCCGTCAGCTTCACGACGATCAGGCTGCTGTCGGGTGCGCTGGCGCTGTGGCTGATCGTGCAACTGCGCGGATTGGCTGTTGCAGATGCGGGTACAAACGTGGGTGCAGGCGCGGGCAACTGGACATCGGCGTTCGCGCTGTTCGTCTACGCCGCGGGATTTTCGTTCGCTTACATCGGTCTGCCGGCGGCCACCGGCGCGCTGCTGCTGTTCGGCGCGGTGCAGGCAACGATGATCGGGCATGGTCTGTGGCGCGGCGAGCGACTGGCGTTTTCGCAGTGGTTCGGCGTGTTGATGGCGTTGGTTGGCCTGATCGCATTGCTGCTGCCGGGACTGTCGGCCCCGCCGCTGCCATCGGCAAGTTTGATGCTGTGCGCAGGGATCGCATGGGGCGTGTATTCGCTGCGCGGTAAAGGCGCCGGCGACCCGACCCTAGTCACCATGGGAAACTTCGTGCGCGCGGTGCCCTTCGCGTTGGCCTTGAGTGTGCTGATGCTGGATCGGACTCGCCTGGACACGATCGGCGTCGGTTACGCCGTGGCCTCGGGCGCGTTGACATCGGGGCTGGGTTACGCCCTCTGGTACACGGCCTTGCCTGCGTTGAAATCGACCCAGGCGGCGACCGTGCAATTGAGCGTGCCGCTGATCGCCGCTCTCGGCGCGGCGCTGTGGTTGGGTGAAGCGATCACGTTACGGCTTTTACTGGTGTCGGCCGCGATCCTCGGCGGCATCGCACTGGTGATCTTCCGAAAACAGACATGAGCGCGGCCGTACGACTTGCATGCGCACATCGGGTTCGCGGACTGAACGCGCGGTTGTGCTGCAGGGAATCGACAACGGCTATATCGCCGCAGTCTGCTTCTGGTGCGCACTGACCGTGGCGCCGCTTGGTTGGATGTTCGCGGTGTGGCCATCCGCAGTCTGAACAGGGCTCAGCGCCCCAGCCACAGCGCGATGACCACCGCGATCGCGTACCACGCCAGTTCTGCAGGTTGATTGGCGAGACCCAGCAGGGTCTGCGCGTGATGGCTCCCCAAACGCTGTACAGAATCGATCAACCCCAGCCCCATCGGGCCGCCGATCTGGGCCGCCGCAATGACCCAGTTGGCGATCAGGATGGTCGCAACGGTGGCAACCACGGTGGTGGCCGCACGCTGCAGCCCGGGCGAGGCCCGCCCGAGGCGCAGCAGCAGCGCGATATCGGCGGCGGTCAGCGCAGCGATCCATGCGCATTGGCGGTCGATGACCAGGGCCAGCAGTGTCCAGATCGCGCTCATGCCGAGGGTGCCCAGCACAGCGAGCAGCAGCGGTACCGCGACCGGCTTGCGCGGCGCAGCGGGGGAGAAAAGTAGGGTTGTCATGCCGACAGAGTAACGGAGCCAGCGTCACCGGGCGTGGACAGGGGGCGAATGAGGGACGGCGCTTTGTCGATCATGGCCGGATACAATGGCGTCCCGCATCAGGCTTTCCGCGAAAACATCCGTGTATTCCCGCAGCAGTGAACCCGTCCGTTTCGAACGCGATTGCGCCGCCGTACTGGTGCCGGCGGGCGATGTCGTGACCTTGCCCGCCGGCAGCTTCGGCTATATCACCCAGGCGCTGGGCGGCAGTTGGACGGTGTTTGTCGAAGGCAATCTGATGCGGATCGCGGGCGCGGATGCGGATGCCATCGGCAAAGAACCGCCGCTGGCCATCGAACTGCCGGAGGGCGCCAGCGACGATGAGGTCGAAAGACTCGTCTGGAGTCAGCTGCGGACCTGCTTCGATCCGGAAATCCCGATCAACATCGTCGATCTGGGGTTGGTCTACGAGGCCACCGTGGTTCCTAACGATGACGGCACCCGTCGGATCGAGCTGCGCATGACGCTGACCGCGCCGGCCTGCGGTATGGGCGATATTCTGGTCGACGATGTCCGCAGCAAGCTGGAAATGATCCCGACCGTCGCCGAGGCCGATGTCGAGCTGGTGTTCGACCCGCCGTGGAACCGCAGCATGATGTCCGAAGCCGCGCTGCTCGATACCGGAATGCTCTGAAGCCATCTGCGGCTCGCCGTGCATGCCATTGCAGTCGATAACACTGACGGCAGGTCGCAATACTGGCGGAAATTTCTGTTGCGTCGCAGCAGAAATCGTATGCATCCGATTTTCATCGCACCGCAAACGTGAAATCGATCTCTGAATGCGCGGTGTTTCGCACTTTTTTTGACACCGTGTCACGAGCAGCGCTGCACGCCCCTGGGTTTGCACGCCGACAGTTGACGGCAGCCTTACATTCCGATTAGGGTCGACCTCGCCATTCGATATGGAGCAGTTCGGATGGTGCCGCTACGCAATTGAACCCTTTCCCGGCCCGCACGCTTTAGTGCTGGCTGATCGGATTCGTGCGTCTGCGGGCGCGGGGGGCAACCGCATCAACCTACATTTCAATCACGTTGTGTCAAAGGAGAGAAACTGTGAATCGATATCAGCATTTGAACGTACTGGCCGTCGCGACCGCGCTGGCTCTGGTCTCCACCGGCGCCTCGGCCGCCGGCCGCGCTGACCTCCATCGCGAAGATGTGGCCAAGATCAACCAGAACAACATTGCTCTGGCCAAGTCCGGCGCTGTGGGCATGGTGCATTCGCGTCACGAGCAAGCGCTCGGTCTCGATGCTGATTCGCGCCTGTTGCTGCTGGATCGCAAAACCGACCAGGGCGTGCGCAATCACCGTTACCAGCAGACGTTCCGTGGCCTGCCGATCTTCGGCGAACACGTGGTCGTCAATGAGGATACCAGCGGCAACATCAGCACGCTGTTCGGCCAGAAGGTGACCGGTCTTGCCAGCGATATCGCCGCCGCCAAGCCGCGTCTCAGCAGCAGCCGCGCCCTCGCCATCGGCAAGAGCGCCGGTCTGGGCAACCGCGTCGGCTTCATGCGCACCAGCGCCGAGAAGTCCGATCTGATGATCCACATCGACGACAACGGCCGCGCGCGCAAAGCGTATGTCGTGTCGTATTTCGCCGACCCCGCCCGCGGCGGCGCGCCGACGCGTCCGACCGTGATCGTCGACGCCGATACCGGCCGCATCCTGCAGCAGTTCGACAACATCCAGCATGCACTCGTCGGCACCGGCCCTGGCGGCAACAACAAGACCGGCCAGTACGAATACGGCACCAACTTCGGCTTCATGGACGTGACCCAGTCGGGCACCACGTGCACCATGAACAACACCAATGTGAAGACGGTGAACCTCAACGGCGGCACCACCGGTACCACCGCGTTCGCGTACACGTGCCCGCGCAACACCGTGAAGGTGATCAACGGCGCGTTCTCGCCGCTGAACGATGCGCATTTCTTCGGCGGCGTGATTTTCAACATGTATCAGGCCTACATGGGTCAGGCGCCGTTGACGTTCCAGCTGACCATGAAAGTGCACTACAGCACCAACTATGAGAATGCGTTCTGGGACGGCTCGGCGATGACCTTCGGCGACGGCGCCACCACGTTCTATCCGCTGGTCAGCCTCGATGTCGCCGCGCACGAAGTCTCGCATGGCTATACCTCGCAGAACTCGAACCTGACCTACTCGGGCCAGTCGGGCGGCATCAACGAAGCGTATTCGGATATCGCCGGTGAAGCGGCCGAGTATTACAACAAGGGCACGAACGACTTCCTGGTTGGCGAGCAGATCTTCAAGTCCACCGGCGCGCTGCGTTATATGGCCAACCCGCCGCAGGATGGCCGTTCGATCGGCAACGCCGCCAACTACACCGCCGGCATGGACGTGCATTACTCGTCCGGCGTGTACAACAAGGCGTTCTACACCCTGGCAACCAAGCCGGGTTGGAACACCCAGAAGGCGTTCCAGGTGTTTGCCCGCGCGAACGATCTGTACTGGACCGCGAGCACCGACTTCAACCAAGGTGCCTGCGGTGTGCAGACGGCAGCGTCGAACCTCGGCTACACCGTGGCTGATGTCACCGCGGCATTTACCGCTGTCGGCGTGAGCTGCGGTGGTGGTGGCTGTACGGGCACCGTGGTGTTGAACGTCAATCTGCCCGCGGTCGCGACCGGTGGCGTTTCGTCGAACTACAGCTACACCATCCCGAGCGGTACGACCAAGCTGGTGGTCGCCACTTCGGGCGGCACCGGCGATGCCGACCTGTATGTCCGTCTGGGTGCGGTCCCGACCACGGCGACCTACACCTGCCGTCCGTATACCGGTGGCAACGCCGAGACCTGCACCATCACCAATCCCACCGCAGGCAGCGTCTATTACATCAATGTGCGCGCGTATGCCGCATATTCGGGCGTGAACCTTAAAGCCACGAAGACGCCGTAACGCTGTTCCTCGCACCTGTCGGCAGATGCCGGCAGGTGTGTTTGCAAATCAAAGCCCCGGCTCCGGCCGGGGCTTTTTTGTCGCCTTGCAGCATGCAGAGCCGTACGCAGTCGGCATCGTTCTGAACCGCCAGGCGGGTCAAATCCTTGCAGAAAGTGTCCGAAAGCCATCCGCCGATGCGCAAATGATTGCTGCACTGCGTCAGAAATCGTATGCAGTTAGCCCAAAGCAGATTGAAAATGAGATATCCATCGCATTACTGCTTCTCAAATGCCGCTTTTCTTGACGGGTTGTCACTGCAGTCACGACGTGGCAGGCGCATCAGAGTCAACAGTTGACGCAGTACGTCAGTTCCGCTTAGGGTCGGTTCAGTCACCCGACAGGGGCAATCAGGGGTGGCGCTGGACGGCATGCCTTGGCTCCACCGAACCTCCGGGGGCGCTGGATCGGGAACTTCGACGCTGCATACGGACGACTTCGTTCGAACAAATCTGCGACAGCGGGACGCAATGGATACGTACAGATTTTTTTCGAGTTTCAGGGATCACAAGGACGCATGAGGAATACTGCGACATCCAAGGCAGCGATCGTCATGCTGTGCTTGGCGGCAACGAATGAAGTCAAGGCCGCCGAGGCCGCCCGCAACTCCGGTGATCGTTGCAGCGACAGCAAGGCCATATGTCTGGATACGGTTCAGATCACCGCGACCAAGCGGCCCGAATCTACGCTGGACGTGCCGGCGGCCACCACCATCGTCGGTGGTGCGCGCCTGCGCGAAGCCGCGGCGCAGACGCCGATGGATGCGCTGCATGGTGAAATTGGCACATTCGTGCAACAGACCACGCCCGGACAGGGTGTGGTGATCGTGCGTGGGCTGAAAGGCTCGGAGGTGCTGCATCTCGTGGACGGCTTCCGTCTCAACAACGCGATTTTCCGCAACGCGCCGAACCAGTACATCGCACTGGTCGACGGCCAGAGCCTCGATCGCATCGAAGTGGTGCGCGGCCCGTCCAGCACGCTTTACGGCGGCGACGCGATGGGCGGCGTGGTGCAGATGCTCACCCCCGAACTGAATTTCGACGGCAGCGACTGGCAGTGGAAAGGCCGGCTGCGCGCGATCGCCGCCAGCGCCGATCATTCGCTGACCGGTCGCGCGGAACTGAAAGGTGGCCGCGAAGGGATGGGTTTCTCGCTGGGCCTGACCTCGCAGGAAGTGAACGATCTGCGCAGCGGCGATGGCAAGACCCGGCCGTTCACCGCTTTCACCCAGCGCAGCGCCGATTTCAAGTGGCAGGCGGATATCGCGCCGGGCCATGCATTGATGTTGAGCCTGCAGTTTTCCGAACAGCCGCGCACGCCGCGTCACGACGCGCTGGTGCCGGGTTTCGGCCAGACCGTGCCCGACAACGCGGTGTTTTTTTTCCAGCCGCAGCAGCGCAGTTTTGCGCAGCTGCGCTGGCGGATCGACAGGCCGAACGCCCTGTTCGATAACGGCGAACTGCATCTGGGGCGCCAGAAGATCGTCGACGACCGGCTCACCCGTGCCACCGGCACGCGCAATCTCGAAACCGAGCGCAACCGCGATACCACCACCGGCGTATCGGGGCAGTTCGGCAAGGACATCGGCAGCGAACATCATCTGAGCTACGGTTTCGAGTATTACCGCGACAATGTGGATTCATCGAAGACCCGCATCCACATCGGCACCGGTGCCTTCAGCGTGCGTGCGCCGCGCTTCCCCGACGGTTCGCGGATGGACGGCTGGGCGGTGTATGCGGGCGACGACTGGCGTCATGGCCGCTTCGACCTGAACTACGGCGCGCGTTACAGCCGTTTCGATATTTCCATTCCGTCCGTCGGCGCGACCCCCGGCGTGTCGCTCACGCCCGACGATGTCACCGGTAACATCGGCATGGCGTTCGAGCTCTCGGACGACGTGCGTCTGGTCGCCAATCTCGGACGCGGTTTTCGCGCACCGAATGTTTTCGATCTGGGCGTGTTCGGGCCGCGCCCCGGCAACCGATTCAGCGCGCCCAATCCGGATCTGAAGCCCGAATACGTCACCAGCGTCGATGCCGGCGTGAAGTTCGGCACCGAAACTTTCAGCGGCGAGCTGATCGCGTTCCGCTCCAACTATCGCGACAAGATCACCAGCGTACTGACCGGCAATGTCGTGGGCACCGCGCTGGAAGTGCAGAACCGCAACGTCGCGCGTCTGGACTTGTGGGGCGTCGAGGCCGGCGCACGCTATCGCATGCCGTCTCCCGATCTTGAGCTCTACGCCACCGCCACCTACACGCGCGGCGAGGAAGATACCGACACCGGCACGATGCCGGCCGACCGAATTCCGCCGCTGTTCGGCAAACTGGGCGCACGTTGGCAAGTACGCGAAACGCTGGGGCTTGAAGCCTATGCGCTGTACGCCACGGGGCAGAATCGTCTGAGTTCGCGCGATCGCATCGATCCGCGCATCAATCCGGACGGCACCGCTGGCTGGACCACCTTGAATGCGCGCGTATCCTGGCGGGTCAGCCGTGCGTTCGAATTGTCCCTGCGCGCCGAGAACCTCGCCGACAGGCATTACCGCGAACACGGCTCGGGTCTCGACGAGCCGGGACGCAATGTCATCGTGACCGCCGATTATCATTTCTGAGTGCATTCCGACATGCCTAACAACGCTTCGCCAATGACATTCCGCTCGCTCTTATCCGCTTCGCTCTTGGCCGGCGGCTTCGCCGTCGGGATGGTCGCGTCACCCGTGTTGCTGGCCGCCGGGTCAGCGCAAGAACAGATGCCAACGATGCGTGAGCCGCTGCGCCGCGACGACAGTTTCAAATTGCCGGCGGGGCAGGCCATCCAGGTCGAGAATGTCTACGGCAGTGTCTATCTGCGCTTCGGCGGCTATGAAGACCAGCTCGATATCCGTTCGACCGTGCAGCAGCCTGAAGGCGCTGCCGCGATCGACTTCCAGCCCGCTGAGCGCGACGGCCGCTTCGTCGCTGTGCCGCATCTGCCGGCCGGCGTCGCGCTTGCCGAAGGCCAGCGCATCGACCTTGTGCTCTACGTGCCGAAGGGGCATCCGGTGACGGTCCGCAGCGTGTTCGGCGTGGTCGAAAGCCGCGGGCTCAAGGGCGATATCGATCTGGCGACCGAGACCGGCGACATCGCAGTACGCGGCACCGACGGCACCGTGCAGGCCCGTACCGGAGAAGGCAGGATCGAAGTCACTTTCGAAGGCACCGCGCGGCCGGGCTCAATGCAGCGGCTGAGCAGCCGCACCGGCAACATCGCAGTGATCGTGAGCGACAAGCTCGATGCGGAAGTACGCCTGTCGACCTCGCAGCTGTTTTCGACCGATTACTCGCTGACGATCGAACATCTCGATGGCAAGGAACCGAACAAGATTGCGACCGCCGTGGTCGGCACGCCGAAATCCGGAAAGGAGAAGGCGCAGGTCGTGCTGGAAAGTCTGGTGAGCGAAATCCGCCTGCAGCGCAGGGGCGTGTTCGTGGATCCCGAATAAGCGGCATCCGATTCCGTCCGGCGGAGCTGCAAGCCTGCTGACGGAGCGAGTTGCCGCATGTTGTTGTGTTTGCTTTAAAAGTATTCGCCCAGAGATCATCGATACCGGGCGATTCCGTAAAATCACATTCATCTGTTGAGGACTCAGCAATGAAACGAACGACATTCAAAGGTGCTCTTAAAGCGGCGGCGATCATGCTGCTGCTGCCGTGCGCCGTCATGGCCGCACCGCCCACGGGCAACAAGGCCAACAGCACGCGTCCGCAGGTCGGACAGCCGGTCACTCCGCAGAGCATGAACATCGATCTGCGCAACCTGCCCAAGGCGGCACCGTGGAGCCCGGGCATGGGTATCCGCGAAGCGCACCGCCGCGTGTATCGCCCGATCGGCAGCGTGCTGCCGCACGCACCGGCAAGCAAGGCGACTGCTGGCGACCGCCTGCCCGAACTGCAGAAGCTGTGGGACGAGTCGCCGCGCGCGGCTCGCGCCAAGGCTGCGATCCGCAGCCGCGTCAGCATCAACAATCCCAATACCGGCGTCAGCCCCGGCGACCCGGTGGTCGAAGTCGGCGCGAATCACGTGATCTATGCCGTCAACGGCACATCGACCACGTTCAAGGTCTACGACAAGGCCGGTACGCTGTTGGCAGGGCCGACGTCGTTCGGTTCGCTGGCGCCTGCGGGCAGCGCGTGCGCTGCCGACGGCGGCGACCCGATCGTGCTGTACGACCGTCAGGCCAACCGCTGGTTCATGCTGGTATTGGACAGCTCGAATCTGTGCACCTACGTGTCGAAGACCTCGGACCCGGTGACGGGCGGCTGGTGGGCGTACAACTACGCCACGCCTGCGCTGCCCGACTATCCGCATTGCGGCGTGTGGGGCGATGCGTATGTCTGCGGCGACAACGAAGGCGGCGCGCAGCAGAGCATCTATGCGTTCGACCGCGCCAATATGCTCAACGGCGCCACCGCGCGACCGGCGCAGCGTTTCGCGAGCATCGCGAAACTGGCGGGCTACGGCTTCCAGATCATCACCCCTGCCACGGTCTATGGCGCCACGGCGCCGCCGGCGGGTACCAGGCAGATCCTCGCCCGTCATAACGACGACGAAGCGCATGCGGGTGCCGGTGCCAACGCCACGCAGGACTTCATCGATCTGTATTCGCTGAACATCGATTGGAACACGCCTGCGAACAGCAGCATCACGACGCTGCCGAGCGTCGCCATCACCTAGTTCAACAGTTGGTTCCGCAACTACTCGACGTTCGCCACCGTGCCGCAGCCGGGCTCCACCTCGCTGCTCGACCCGATTCGCGAAGTGCTGCTCAACCAGCTCGTGTATCGCAACATGGGTACCCATGAAGCGATCGTCGGTACGTTCGCCACCAACCAGAACGCGGCGCGTACCGGCACTGTGGTCGACTCCGGCGTGCGCTGGTTCGAACTGCGCAAGGTCGGTGCCGGCGCCTGGACGCTGTTCCAGGAGGGTACGTTCAGCCCGGGCGACACCAGCACCCATCACCTGATGGGTTCGATCGCGATGGACAAGTTCGGCAACATGGGTATGGCCTACAACGTCACCAAGACGACGACGCCGACCAAGTTCGCCACGCTGGGCTACACCGGCCGCACCGCTGCCGATGCCGCTGGCGTCATGTCTCTGGGTGAGAACGAAATCGCCATCGGTGCCGCAGCCGAAACTTCCGGCCGCTGGGGCGATTACTACCAGATGACGGTGGACCCGGTCGACGACTGCACCTTCTGGTTCGTCGGCATGTACCGTCCGGCCGGCAGCTGGCAGACCCGCATCCAGGACTTCAAATTCCCGGCCTGCAGCGGCGTCACCACGTACACCATCTCCGGCACCATCACCACCGTCGCCAGCGCGGGCATCAGCGGCGTGACCGTCAGCAACGGCAGCGCCAGCGCCACCACCAGCAGCACCGGCGCGTACACGCTGTCCGGCGTGGCCAACGGCGCCTACACGCTCACGCCGTCGCTGAGCGGCTACACGTTCTCGCCGGTCAACCGCAGCGTCACCGTCAGCAGCGCCAACGTCACCGCGCAGGACTTCACCGGCACGCCGCCGGCCAACGTTCCGCCGGTCGCCAACTTCACATTCGCCACCAGCGCATTGACCGCAACCTTCACCGATACCTCCACCGACAGCGACGGCAGCATCGCATCGCGCAGCTGGAACTTCGGCGACAGCACCACCTCCACCGCGACCAATCCCAGCAAGACCTATGCTGCTGCCGGAACCTACACGGTGACTCTCACCGTGACCGACAACGGCGGCGCGACCAACACCAAGTCCAGCGCGGTGACGGTCATCGCGGGCGGCGGCGGTACCGTGCTGAGCAACGGCGTGCCGGTCACTGGTCTCACTGCGACCACCGGCAACTCGCTGAACTACACGATGGTGGTGCCGGCTGGCGCCAGCAACCTGACGTTCACGACCTCCGGCGGCACCGGCGATTCGGACATGTACGTGAAGTTCGGCGCTGCGCCGACCGACACGGTCTACGACTGCCGTCCGTTCACCAGCGGCAATGGCGAAACCTGCACCTTCGCGGCACCTTCGGCCGGCACCTACTTCGTGCGTCTGAAAGCCTATGCGACCTTCGCCGGACTGAGCCTGGTCGGCAACTACACGATCGGCGGCGGCAGCACCCAGACGTATACCAACGCCACCGCGTTTACCATCAACGACAATGCCACGATCAACAGCCCGATCACGGTGTCCGGCCGTCCCGGCAGCGGCACCACCACGACCCCGGTCGCGGTGAACATCACGCACACCTACAAGGGTGATCTGAAGGTCGATCTGATCGCACCGGACGGCAGCGTGTATGTGCTGCACAACCGCACCGGCGGCAGCGCCGACAACATCATCCAGACCTTCAGCGTGAACCTGACGACCGAAGCCTTGAACGGCACGTGGAACCTCCGCGTGAACGACAATGCCTCTGGCGATACCGGCACGCTGAACAGCTGGAGCATCACGTTCTGATCGATCGATATCGCGTCATGTGACATCGAAGAAGCCCCGGCGCGAGTCGGGGTTTCTTTTTTTACGATGCCGCAACGGTTCGCACGCACATGCTCTGTTGGGGAAAGCGCGCATGGATATGCGGATATCACGATACGCATCAGGCTGCGATTCGTACGGTCGCCGCGTCGCGCGTGAATGTTGCGACGCCACTTGATCTGTCGTGGACGCTCGCTTACGTTACGGACGGAGGATTCATGTGCATCGCATCGGCATCGCCGCTTGGGGCAGGGCATCGGCATCGCCGCTTGGGGCAGGGTATCGGTCGCGTTGCGCGATGTTCGTTCCGGGGATGGGAGTGATCGGGTTCGCGAGTGATTCTGCGGCAGCGATCGTTTCGGAGCGATGTATTTCAGCAAGCAGCCAGCATGCCGGCGTCGCGGGCGTTCCGCGGCAACGGCGGACGACAAGACCCGCCACGTAATCGAAGGCGGTCATTCAAAGACGGCCATTCAAAAACAGTCATACAAAGATGGTCATTCAAGGGAGAAACACAATGAAATTCGGAAGCAGTCTGTTCGCGGTCTTCGTCGGTGCCTGCGTGTTGTCGGCGCCGCTGTTCGCACAATCCGCCGGTGCCCGGCATGCACAGCAGGATGCCGATGCCGCGCTTTCATCCATGCATCTGCAGAACGATCCGTTCGCCCCGGTCTATGTGGTGATGTCCGGAAAAAGTTACGCCGGCATGCGCGATCTGGCCGATCGTGGACTGGTGAAAAACGTCACCACCCGCGTCGATGGCGTCGGCACCGCGCTGATCGTCTCTGAAATCAATGCGGATACTCTCGGCCAGATTTCCGAGCGCATCCATCAGCGCGAAAATCGCTGCGGCGGTTTTTTCGCATTCGCGACGCGCGCCGAAGCCGATGCGTTCATCCGCTCCGACCGCTCCGCGCAGGCGATCAGCAGCCGCGCACTGCTCGCGGCCTACACCATCGACAATCAGACTACGGTCAATCCGTGGCTGTCTCAGGTGCAGCACCCCAATATCTACAACACCATCAGTACGCTGTCCGGATATCAGAACCGCTATTACACCAGCCCCACCGGCAAGACCTCGGCGGAATGGATCCGCACGACGTGGCAGGGCCTGGCCGGCAGCCGCACCGACGTGACCAGCGAACTGTTCGCATGCAGTACGTGCTCCACCCAGCCGTCCGTCATCCTGACCATCCGCGGCAATGAGCTGCCGAACGAGGTCGTGGTGCTGGGTGCGCATCTGGATTCGATCAACGGCGGCGCGGGCGGCAGCACGACGCAGGTCGCGCCCGGTGCGGATGATGATGCCTCCGGCATCGCGACGCTGACCGAAGTGCTGCGGATCGCGATGGCGAACGGTTGGAAGCCGAAGCGCACCGTGAAGTTCATGGGCTACGCCGGCGAGGAAGTCGGTCTGCGCGGATCCAACGCCATCGCGCAGTCGTACAAGACCGCCGCCACCAACGTGGTCGCCGTCCTGCAGTTGGACATGACCAACTACCGCTCGGGTTCGGCGGTCGACATGCGTCTGGTGAGCGACTATTCCAATGTCGATATGAAGACGTTCCTCACCAACCTGTTCGACACCTATCTTGCGCCGCTCGGTATGACCCGCGGCACCTACACCTGCGGCTACGGCTGTTCCGATCACGCCTCGTGGACCAGCGCCGGTTATCCCTCGGCGATGTTCTTCGAAGCCGGCACCGGCGCCACCTCGGGCTCGTCGTACAACCCGAACATCCATACCGCCAACGACACGCTCGCCAACATGGGCAACTCTGCGCAGAACAGCGCCAAGTTCGCGCAGCTTGGTCTGGCGTTTCTCGGTGAGGCGGCGAAGACCTCCGGCGGTGGTGGCGGCAACGCCGCACCTGTCGCGAACTTCACGTCCAGCACCAACGGCCTGACCGCCAGCTTCACCGATACCTCGACCGACAGCGACGGCACCATCGCCAGCCGCAGCTGGAACTTCGGCGACGGCGCCACCTCCACGCTCGCCAATCCGTCGCGCACCTATACGGCATCGGGCACGTACACCGTTGCACTGACCGTGACCGACAACGGCGGCGCCACCAACACGGTGAGCAAATCGGTGACGGTGGGAAGTGCGGGCGCACAGACCTACACCAACCCCACCGATGTTGCGATCAACGACAATGCCACCGTCAGCAGCCCGATCGTGGTGAGCGGACGTACCGGCAGCGCATCCGCCACTACGCCGGTTGCGGTCAACATCCTGCACACCTACAAAGGCGATCTCAAAGTGGATCTGGTCGCACCAGACGGCAGCGTGTATGTGCTGCACAACCGCAGCGGCGGCAGCGCCGACAACATCATCCAGACCTACAGCGTGAACCTGTCGACCGAAGCCTTGAACGGCACGTGGAATCTCCGCGTCAACGACAACGCCGCTGGCGACATCGGCCGTATCGACAGCTGGAGCATCACGTTCTGATCGATCCAAACGTGGCTTGATGACCTGCTTCGACGCAACGCCTCCCGTCTCCCGGGAGGCGTTGCTGTTTATGGTGTGCGCGGATGTGCCGTTTCGCGACATCAACAGGATTGCGGTCAGCGTTATCGGTCGCGAAGTTTTTACATCGACATCGCTAGAGCGTGCTTCAACGCGCTGCCTATGGCCAGTGAAGGCGCCGATCGGCACTGCCGACTCACCGTCACCAGTGCAATGGCGCGTCGCGCTAAAAAAATGCCGCCTGCACACGCATGGCCTGCAGCGCCCGCATCGGCGCCAAAAACCGCCATGGCTGACCTCCAAGCGCATCCATCGGAAAAATCAATTGCCGACAATCGAAATATGACGATAATCACAGAACGATCATCCGTCGTGCAGCGGATGCAATCACCCCGTCGAAGCCTCCGCAGCGCGACGGCCGAACACAGCTCAGCAGGGAAAGACCGCATGAAGCAATCACAGGGGGTCGTGCGCGCACACGCCGTATCCAGGACTGCGCAGGTCATGGCATGGCTGCGGCGCAGGCGAGGCATCGCCGCGCTTGCGGTCGTGCTGGTGGGCGCGGTCGCAA
>JANOXT010000068.1:0-11305 GCA_031418555.1 Lysobacterales bacterium
GGTCGCGGTCTCGCGCGCCGGCAAAACGCCGACCTGCATTTATCTGGCTCTGCATCATGGCGTCAAAGCCGCTAATTACCCGCTGACCGATGAGGATCTGGAGCACGACCGCCTGCCACCGCGGCTGCGCCAGCACCGCGCCAAACTGTTCGGGCTGACGATCGATCCGGTGCGCCTGCAGCAGATCCGCCAGGAGCGTCGCGCCAACTCGCGCTACGCCCAGTTGGACACCTGCAAGCGAGAGGTCGCTGCGGCCGAAGCGATGCTGCGCGCCGAATGCATCGCTACGCTCAGCACTACGCACACGTCGATCGAAGAGATCGCAAGCAAGGTAATGTCGACATTGGGGATTCAGCGCGAGATGTACTGAGTGCGGCGGAGCGCAAATCCGCGCCTCGGATCTGCAGCTTGATCCCAAAGCGCAGCGGGTTCCATCCTCCACGCGTTTTCGCGATCCGTCAATGCTGTCGCGGACCGCGCGCGATGTGTACGATCCGCGTCATGTCCAGAGTCGTATCCCGCCCGATCAACGCCGCAAAAATCAACCGGTTCTCCTGGTTGATGGCGCTGTATGCGGAGAACCATCAGCGTCTGCATCGCTTGTTCATGCCGGAGCGCCTCGGCCAGGGCCGCTATGTCTCTTCGGTGGGCGATGGGCTCGATTTGCAGCTCGATATCCTTGCGCAACACGCTTACACCACCGAACTGCGTCTGAGCTACACGATGCTGGACCCGGTGACCGGCGAGCCCGATCCTTCCGCGTACCTGCGTCTGTACCGCGACGCCAGGCAGGTCGAAGCGACCCATTGCTATATCGGACGTCGCTGGCAGGATGTGATCGGCATGTATCCGCCGCCGGCGGAAGTGCTGGATCACCGTCTACGCATGAACACGTTTCTCGGCAAGTGGCTGCAATATCTGGCAGAGCGCGGCCATGGCATGGGCCATTTTGAATTCCAGTGTGCGTTGCCCAGCGCAGGGCCGATGCCGAATTTGGAGCGCCCGGACCTGCCATCGGTGCCGTCCGCTTATGCAATGGAAGACCTTGCGGGCGATGGTTCCGACCAGCATTCTGGCGCCGGAATTGAATGACACATGCTTATGTTTGCGTCGGAAAAGTTATTGAAAACAATAGCTTATCCTGAGTTTTGACGCCAAAGGCCTCTCTTCTTGCTGTCGCTGATGCACTGTTGAGGGAGCAGGGTGCCCCAACTCCTATGTCGTAAGTTGTCCCTACGTGCCCGGATTGCGCGTTGTCATGGCTACGATTCAGCGATAGGCTGGGGCAAGACCAGACGCATCAACGGAGGATGTCCTTGCACGCTTTCGGCGCCACCACTCCAAGAATCGGCTTGCCGGTTCTGCTGTGCATACTCACCGCATCCTCCTGTGCCACTACGCACGAATCCCTCTCACCGGCCAAGGAAAACGCAGCCATGACCGCAGAAGTATCTACTGTCACCAACCCTCCCGCGCACACCGCACAGGATATCTCCAAGCGCATACTGGCGCTGATTGAAGGCATTCGCGACATCCACGATATTTCCCCCGCGAAAATCGAAAACATCACGGGCTTGAAAATCGAAGTCAATCCTGAAAACAGCAACGATTACGGCACTTCAGGAAAACTGACCGACACCTGGTATTACGGTTTGCGATCGATGTCGCCCGATGCGAGCGACAAACCGAATCGCGTGCTGTTCCAGCTCAACGACCAGACCCACGCCGATGCCGATATGGGGCCGGTCTGCGTGCCGATCGATGACTACAATCAGGCATTGACCACTGCCGGTTTCGCCTCCAGGAAAATGCGCAACCGTCTGAACACCCAGGACTATTGGGAGTTCACCCGGGGCAACGTCGGCGCGACTGTCTACGTCCGCGGCAAAAGCGATCCCAAGGATACGCAGACCTGCGTATCAATGGTCGTCATCGAAACCTACATCTGAGCCGGGAGATTACGGATATGGCAACGCCCGAACAAACACTGGACAAGATGCTCAAGGATTTCGAAGCCGCGAATAAAACGGCTACGACCAATCCCGGCAAGAATTTCCGCGATCTGATCGAAAGCACGCCTCAGTTGAAGGCCGATATCCTCGAATCGATCAAGAAGGGGAATCTCGACAAGTTCGAAGCCATCAGTGGCACCAATCCACTGGGTTACTACAATGCCGACAACAAGGCACTGGCGGTGTCTGCCGATCAGCTCAACGATGCCGGCAAAAAAACCCAGACGGCCAACAGCATCCGCTTCACCCTGGGCCATGAGATCCAGCATGGCGTCAACCGCCAGGACATTCTCGACCAGGACAACAAACTGCGTGCTGATGCGAAGGCGACCGCAAAAACGCCGTCTCCGCACGACTACACTGACGAGCTGAAAACCTATAACCAGACCTCGCGTAAAATCGAGACCAGCGCGGAAATCGCCGGTTTCAACACGCTCGCTTCGTACGTGACCTCGAAGAATCCCAAGGCGACGCTGAAGGATCTCTACGACGCTTCGCCCGACGACATGAGGATGTACATCAATGCCGATCTGACAAAATCGCCTCCGACCTACGCCGCCAAGCCGGGCCTGACCATCGGAGCCGATCTCAAGATCGCGTCGACTCCGAAAAACGTCGAGGCGATGGGCAAGCTGTTCTACGACGCGAACGGTTATCCCGCCAATGAAGCGGGCCGCGCGGTGGGCATGATCGCGAAAGAGGAAAGGGACGCGCTTGCCGCTGCGCGAAAGGCCGATCCGAAACATCCTGCGCCGGAAATCCGGGTGGATCTCAAAGCATTGGATCTGACCGGAATGCCGCTGCCCAGAGGGTTTACCGACAGCAGTCGGCCCAGACTGCAGCATGAGGAGGGCGCTGCTGCCCCAGGACAGACTGCCCCAGGACAGACTGCTCCAGCGCAGGCTGCTCCAGGTCAGCAGGATCCGCGCAACGCCAGCCACCCGGACAATGCTTATTTCCAGCTTTTGCGCGACAAATTGCCCGCGTCTGTGCCGGACAATGCGGTGGCCCATGCGATGCTGCTGGCCAAGCAGGAAGGCATGACGGAACCCACGAAAGTGAACCCGGCTGAAGTCGCGCTTGTCGACGGCAAGGTCTGGATTGGCGGAAAGACGCCTGGATTCAACGTCGGCACAGACCCCGCGCAATCGCCATCGATGGATCAAGTTGCCAAGGATCTGCAGAAGTTCCAACAGACCCAGGAGTCGCAGGCCGTTCAGCCGCGCAGTATCGCTCAAGGCGAACCGCAGCCCGCATCGATGGGGCGCTGAGGCTATCGCGTCGGGTCGTCATACGATCCGGCGCAGCGGCCAGACGGGTGAGTATTGGATCCGGCCTGAAAACGACAACACCCGCCGGAGCGGGTGTTGTCGTTTTACAAATTGGCGTCCCCACGGGGATTCGAACCCCGGTGTCCACCGTGAAAGGGTGGTGTCCTAGGCCTCTAGACGATGGGGACGTCGTAGAACTCTGAAACCACTTCGGATCTGGCCTAACGATCAGAAGCGTTTGAAACTTGGTGGAGCCAGGCGGGATCGAACCGCCGACCTCCTGCATGCCATGCAGGCGCTCTCCCAGCTGAGCTATGGCCCCAAGCAACTGGGCAGCGCGAAAGTTTAGAGGCCACCTCAAGGATCGTCAAGCCTTGGTGCCCCGTTCTTTGCATTCGGGGCTCACCACAGCGCGTCGCGCAGTTTGTACCAGGCCATCGCAGCCACCAGCATCGGCGTACGGAATGCGCGTCCGCCCGGAAAATCACGGTGGGCGATGCGTGCGAACACATCCAGACGCTCGTTCTGGCCGCGAATTGCTTCGGCGATAACTCGCCCGGCGAGCTGGGTCGCGGCGACGCCGTGGCCCGAGAAACCTTGTGCGAAGTAAACGTTCGACCCGATCCTGCCCCAGTGCGGCGCGCGGTTCAGGCTGATGTCGATGGTGCCACCCCATACGTAATCGAAGCCAATGTCCGCCAATTGCGGGAACACCGTGCGCATGCGCCGGATCATCACCCAGCCCAGGTTCGGCGGTTGGAAATTGGAGTAGCTGGCGCGGCCACCGAAGAGCAGACGGTGATCGCTGCTGAGCCGGAAATAATCCAGCGCCCAGTTGGTATCGGCCACCGCCATGTCGTTGCGGATCAGCGCCTGCGCGCGATCCGCGCCCAGCGGCGCGGTGGCAGCGATGTAAGTGCCGACCGGCATGATCTTGCGGTCCAGCGCCGGCGAGACGCCTTTGACCAGCGCATTGCCCGCCAGCACAGCGAAATCGCAGCTTACTGTTCCGTGCGCCGTGTGCAGGGTCGGTCTGGCGCCGTGCGTCATACGAAGCACTTGGCTTGTCTCGAAGATCCGCACACCGGCGGCGAGCGCAGCGCGACCCAGACCCATCGCGTATTTCAGTGGATGCAAATGGCCGGCGTTGGTGTCGTACAGCCCCCCCAGGTAGCGCGGCGAATCGAGCTGTTCGCGCAGCTGTTCGCGATTCCACCACGACATCGAATAGCCGTAGTCGTTTTCCAGTTCGCGTTGCCAGTTCTGCAGTTCCACGATCTGTCTTGGCTTGATCGCGACCGTCGCGTGACCGTCGCGCCAGTCGCAGTCGATGCTGTAGCGCTCGCGCCGCGTGCGGATCAAGCGCATACCTTCGCAGGACCAGTCGAACAGTTTGCGGGCATCGTCGCGGCCGATTAAAGCGGCCAGCTTGGTTTCGCCGCAGCCAAACCCGACCAACGCCTGACCGCCGTTGCGGCCCGAGGCGCCCCAGCCGATGCGTTCCCCCTCCAACACGACGACGCGGTAGCCGGCTTCGGCCAGCTCAAGCGCGGTCGACAAACCGACGTAGCCTGCGCCGAGGATGCAGACATCGGCGTCGATATCGCCTTCCAGCATCGGCTGCTGCTGCAGTGATGCGGTGCTGGTGGCGTACCAACTGGGCGGGTAGGGGGGCGAGACGGTCATGCGGTGTCTTATCTCGATATGGCCAGATTATGTTCAAGATAGGTGGCTTGTTCGCCGGGCTGACGAGTCAGTCGATGCTGACAAGCAGGCTGGGCTGACACGCCCAGCTCCACCACCATCGCGAACTCATGCTGGGCTTGTCAGCCCAGCCTACGCTCAGCTCAGCTTACGCATTGCGCATCACCTGCGATTGAACGTGCTGTCGAATTCACACCGACCGCAGATACCAGTCGTATTCCAGCGTCGTGACTTCGCGATAGAAGCTGTGCAGCTCTTTGAGCTTCTGCTGGCCGTAGATATGGCGGAAGGTCTCGCCGAACTGGCCCGCGATGAAGTCGCTTGCCATGAAGTCGCGGATCGAATCGCGCCAGTAGGGCGTGCGGATCTCGGTCTGTTCGTAAGCGTTGCCGACCACCGGCGCGCCGGGGTCGTAGCCGTGTTCAATGCCATCGAGCATGCCCGCAAGCACCGCGGCGGTGGCCAGATACACATTGGCATCGGCGCCGGCGATGCGGTGCTCGATCCGGGTGTTCTTCTCGTCGCTGTGCGGGACGCGCATCGCGACGGTGCGGTTGTTGAAGCCCCAGACCTCGTTGAGCGGCACGAAGGCATTCAGCACGAAGCGGCGGTAGCTGTTGGCGTTGGGCGCGAACAGCAGCAGGCAATCCTGCGCGCTGCGCTGCAGGCCGCCGATGGCGTGGCGCAGCGCATCGCAGGGTGCATCGGTCTTGCAGGCGAAAATATTGTCTCCGTTGGCGTCCAGCACGCTGGCGTGGATATGCAGTCCGCTGCCGGCCTGATCGACGAGAGGCTTGGCCATGAAGCTCGCCTGCAGCCCCTGTTTCTGGGCGATCGCCTTGATCGCGCGCTTGAGATAGATCGCGTCGTCGCAGGCGAGCAGCGCATCATCACGGTGCTTGAGGTTGATCTCGAACTGGCCGGGCGCGTATTCGGCGACTGCGGTATCGGCCGGGATGCCCTGGATCTTGCAGGCGTCGGCGACGGCGTCGATGAAATCGTGGAAGTCGTTGAGGTCTTCGATGTAATAGACCTGGGTGCTGGTGTTGCGCGCGCCGGTGTGGGCATTGACCGGCGGCTGCGGACGGCCGTGCGCATCGGGCAGGCGGTCGAACAGGTAAAACTCCAGCTCGACAGCAACCACCGGTTTCAGGCCGCGCGCGGTGTAGCGATCCAGTACGCGCTTCAGCACTTCGCGCGGATTGGCCTCAAACGCACCGCCATTGGCGTCCTCCATCGACAGCAGCAGCTGCGCCATCGGCCGCGGCGACCATGGCACCGGCCGCAGCGTGCCCGGCACCGGGCGGCAGATGCGGTCTTCGTCGCCGATGTCGTAGCCCAGCCCGGTCTCTTCGACCGTATTGCCGGTGATATCGGTGGCGATCAGCGACATCGGCAGGCAGACGCCGTCGGTGTAAATCTTTTCAAGCGCACTGCGGGTGATGCGTTTGCCTCGGAGCAGGCCGTTCATGTCGGGCAGGATCAGATCGACCAGCTCGCAGTCCGGGGTCGCCTGCAATGCAAGAAGGTCTTCGGAGGTCAGGCTGGCGGACGTCATGGCGGCGGTCTTCATAGGCTCTGCGACAGTGTGACAGTTGGCGATACGGGCGTGAAGGCGTCAAAAATACTCAACGGGCATATTGCCAGTAATGCCGCCAATACGGCGATAAATCGCTGCTGCGCTGCACCATCAATGGATCGAATGGCAACATCAGCGGCAGAGTGTTGCAGAAATCAAACATGCCGGTTAACGTGCGGACGACCTCCCGAGTCCCCGCAACGAGCGATCCGCATGTCTTCAACATCGGCACGGCTACCGCTGGTAGGCCTGCCCACCGACCGTAAACACATCGGCCCGCATCCGTTTTTCGCGGCCGGCGAAAAATACGTTCGCGCGGTGGTCGACGGTGCCGGATGCCTGCCGCTGCTGATTCCCGGATTGCAGCCGCTGCTTCCGCTGCGCGAGCTGCTGGAAGGATTCGATGGCATCCTGCTGACCGGGTCGGTGAGCAATATCGAACCGCATCACTACAGCGATGAGCCCAGCTATCCCGGCAACCTGCATGATCCTGCCCGCGACGCGACCAATCTGGCGCTGATCCCGCTGGCGATCGAGCTTGGGCTGCCGATACTTGCGATCTGCCGCGGCTTCCAGGAGGTCAACGTTGCGTTCGGTGGCCGCCTGCATCAGAAAGTGCACGAGGTCGACGGCTTTTTGGACCACCGCGAACACCCCGATGATCCGCTCGACGTGCAATACGCACCGACGCACCAGGTCGCGCTGATGCCCGGCGGGCTGCTTGTCGACATCGCCGGTGCGGAAACGATGCAGGTCAATTCGCTGCATGGCCAGGGGATCGCGCAGCTGGGCGATGGTTTGACGGTGGAGGCGACTGCACCCGACGGACTGATCGAAGCCTATCGCCACGAGGGCGCCGGATTTTTGCTGGCAGTGCAGTGGCATCCCGAATGGCGCATGTCAGAAAACGCTTTCTATCGCGGTATTTTCCGCGCCTTCGGCGATGCCTGCCGCCAACGCGCGCAACAACGGATACGATGACCGCATGAGTCCGAAAAAAACGCCACCCAAGACCACGCCAAAACGCACCGCTGCATCCCAGCGTGCGGCTGCGCCCAAACGCGCGGCTGCGCATAAAGCCGCTGAGCAACAGCCCGGCGAACATGCGCTGCTGCGCTGGCTCAAGGACCGCCACATCACCGAGGTCGAATGTCTGGTACCGGACATCACCGGTAACGCGCGCGGCAAGATCATTCCTGCCGACAAGTTCTCGCACGACTACGGTACGCGGCTGCCGGAAGGCATTTTCGCCACCACCGTGACCGGCGATTATCCCGATGACTATTACGAGCTGATTTCGCCTTCCGACGCCGACATGCTGCTGCGCCCGGACCCGGATACCGTGCGGCTGGTGCCTTGGGCAACCGATCCCACGGCGCAGATCATCCACGACTGCTACACCAAAACCGGCGAACGCCATGAGCTGGCCCCGCGCAACGTGCTCAAACGCGTCCTTGATGCATATGAGACCTTGGGGCTGCGCCCGGTGGTCGCGCCCGAAGTCGAATTTTTTCTGGTCCAGAAAAACACCGATCCGGATTTTCCGCTGCAGCCGCCCGCGGGCCGCTCCGGCCGGCCGGAAACCGCGCGCCAGTCGTATTCGATCGATGCGGTCAACGAGTTCGACCCGATCCTCGACCTGATGTACGACTACAGCGATGCGATGGGTCTGGATGTGGACACGCTGATCCATGAATCCGGCGCGGCGCAGCTTGAGGTCAATTTCACCCATGCGGACGCCATGTCGCGCGCCGATCAGGTGTTCCTGTTCAAGCGGATGATGCGCGAAGCCGCGATGCGCCACGGCGTCTACGCGACGTTCCTCGCCAAGCCGATGGAGAACGAGCCCGGCAGCGCGATGCATATCCATCAGAGCCTGATCGATGTGAAAACCGGAAAAAATGTGTTTGCCGGAAAAGGCGAGGGCCAGCACAGCAAGCTTTTCGAGCACTACCTGGGCGGGCTACAGAAGTATGTACCGATGGCGATGGCGTTCTTCGCGCCCAACGTCAACTCCTATCGCCGCCTGGCGCTGGGCCAGGTCGCACCGATCAATGTGCAGTGGGGCTACGACAACCGCACCTGCGGCCTGCGCGTGCCGATGGATACGCCCGAAAACACCCGCGTCGAAAGCCGTTTCGCCGGCTCCGATGCCAATCCCTATCTGGCAATGGCCGGAACACTGGCCTGCGGCCTGTTCGGTATCCGCGAAAAGCTGCAGCCAACCGCGCCGCTGACCATCAGCGCGCAGGATGTCGGCTTCGAGCTGCCGCGCTCGCTCGGCGAGGCGCTGGATCAGCTGGAAACCTGCACGATGCTGCACGACCTGATGGGCGCGCGCTTCGTACGCGCCTATATTTCGGTGAAGCGCAAGGAATACGAAACATTCTTCCGGGTGATCAGTTCGTGGGAGCGGGAGTTTCTGCTGCTCAACGTCTGACCACAGAATCCCGTGACCATTCACACATCTCGCGGCTGAAGCCGCTCCTACCGTTATTGTCCGGAGCCATCGTGGATAACACCGATCTTGCCCATCTGCAGCAGCTCGACGCCGCGCATCACCTGCACCCCTTCAACGACAACGCCGCGCTGGCGAAAAAGGGCACGCGGATTCTGGTGAAAGGCGAAGGCGCCTACGTCTGGGACGCCGAGGGCAACAAGCTGCTCGACGCCTTCGCCGGGCTGTGGTGCGTGAACGTCGGTTATGGCCGCAAGGAGTTGGGCGAAGCCGCGTCGAAACAGATGACGCAGCTGGCTTACTACAACAGTTTTTTCCAGTGCACGACCGAGCCGGCGATCCTGCTGTCGGCCAAGCTGGCGGAGCTCACCCCGGCCGATCTGAACCACGCTTTCTTCACCAACTCCGGCTCCGAGGCCAACGACACCATCCTGCGTCTGGTGCGCCACTTCTGGGCGGTGCAGGATCAGCCGCAGAAGAATATTTTCATCGGTCGCCACAACGGCTATCACGGCACCACCATGGCCGGCGCCAGCCTCGGCGGCATGGCCGGCATGCACAGGCAGGGCGGGCTGCCGATTCCCGATATCCATCACATCGATCCACCGTTCTGGTTCGCCGATGGCGGCGATCACACGCCGGAAGACTACGGTTTGCTTGCGACGCGTCGCCTCGAAGACAAGATTCTGGAACTCGGCCCCGACCGGGTCGCTGCCTTCATCGGCGAGCCGATCATGGGCGCGATCGGCGTGTACATCCCGCCGATGACGTATTGGCCGGAGATCGAGCGGATCTGCCGCAAGTACGACGTGCTGCTGGTCGCCGACGAGGTCATCTGCGGCTTCGGCCGCACCGGCGAATGGTTTGGTGCGAACTATTTCGGCTTCACGCCGGATGTGATGACGCTCGCCAAAGGCATCACTTCCGGCTACATCCCGCTGGGCGCGGCGATGTTCAACGACCGCATCGCCGGGGTGTTGAAGCATCAGGGCGGCGAACTCGCCCACGGCTGCACCTATTCCGGGCATCCGGTCTGTTCCGCAGTGGCGCTTGAAAACATCCGCATCCTGCAGGAGGAAGGCGTGGTCGATCGCGCCCGCACCGAGATCGCGCCGTATCTCGCCCAGCGCTGGGCCGAACTGGGCGAACATCGTCTGGTCGGCGAGGCGCGTATCGCCGGCATGGTCGGTGCGCTGGAACTGGTCCCGGACAAGCGCAAGCGGATGTTCTTCGAAGACCGGGGCAGGGTGGGCATGCTCTGCCGCGACATGGCGCTGAAGAACGGGCTGATCCTGCGCGCCACTTATGACTCGATGCTGCTGTCGCCGCCGCTGATCATCAGCCGCGAGCAGGTCGACGAGCTGTTCGAGAAGGCCTGGAAGTCCTTGAACGATACCGCCGCCGCGCTGGAGCACGCATGACCACTGGCGGATGTCGCCGCGCCGCGCGACACTCCGTTGAACGCACCACCACCGCCAAGCCACCGTTGCCCCACCGGGCGAGAGGAAAGCCATGAAACTGCGCATGCTGGGTCTGTCCGTTGCCATCTCCTCCCTCGTCGCCTGCAGCGGCGGCGACAAACCCGCCACCGAAGGCAGCACATCCGGCGGCGGCGAGAAAATCGTCAACGTCATCAATTGGTCCGACTACATCGCCGAGGACACCAATCCGAATTTCGAGAAGGCCAGCGGCATCAAGGTGGTCTACGACGTGTTCGACAGCAACGAACAGCTGGAAACCAAGCTGCTGGCGGGCTCCAGCGGCTACGACGTGGTGGTGCCGTCCTCCGATTTCCTGGGCCGCCAGATCGTTGCCGGCGTGTTCCATCCGCTGGACAAAAGCAAGATTCCGAACTACGCCAATCTCGACCCGGTCATCATGAAACGTCTGGAGAATCTCGACCCCGGCAACCAGTACGGCATTCCTTACATGATCGGCACCACCGGCATCGGCTACAACGTCGACAAGCTCAAGGCCGCGTTCGGCAGCACCGATATCACCAACAGCCTCGATCTGATCTTCAAGCCCGAAAACATCTCGAAGATGAAAGACTGCGGCGTCACGTTGCTGGACGCTCCGATCGATATCATCAAGATCGCGCTGTACTACCAGGGCGAAGATCCCAACAGCGAAGATCCGAAAGTCATCGAAAAGGCGGTGCCGCTGCTGAAGGCGATCCGCCCGTACATCACTACGTTCCATTCGTCCTCCTATATTGACGCGCTCGCCAGCGGAGACACCTGTCTGGTGCTGGCCTGGTCGGGAGACATCATCCAGGCGC
>JANOXT010000069.1:0-18425 GCA_031418555.1 Lysobacterales bacterium
GCTTCAGCCCGCTGTTTTGTGTCGAATGCGCCAGCGGGCTGAAGCCCGCTCTACCGCCGCTCGATGTTCGTTCGGTCAACGCACCGACACAATTTTCAGATCGATATCGTCCTTGCCGTCCTTGCGCTGCAGAATGCGCGCGGGCAGCGCCAAACCTTCGACGACCCAGATCAGCATCTGCTTGTTGCCGTTGCTGCTGACCAGCTTGGTGGCCTGACGCGATTTACCGCCGATGGTGATGTTTTCCTTGCCAGCGACGGTGAAGCTCATCGATTTCACGCGGCCCTCATCGACCATGCGATAGCGCAGCGGTTTGCCGGACAGCGCGTCGCGGGCGATGGCGAGATTCATCAGCAGGCCGTCGACATCGCCGGCCTGCAGCGCCACCGGGCCGGCGCGCTCGGGTTTGACATCGCCGCTCCATCGCGCTTCGCCTTTCGCCCAGTCGTAGACCGCGTTGCGACGGATTTTCTTGATCAGCAGCAGCGAGGCATCGGTGCCGGTAAGCGGACGCCACTGGCCGTTGCGGTCTTCGAAGACGGTGGTCTGGTTCAGCTGCGCGACCTGATTGCTGATCTTCAGCGTGTATTTCCACTGGTTGCCGCCCTGCGGCTCGATCGTCATGCGGCCGTTGGCCGACAGGCCCATGTAGCTGGCTTCGTAATCGGCGGCGAACGGTTCGAGCGCGCGCGCGGGCGCCGCGTGCGCGGAGGTGGCGAGCGTTGCGGCCAGCAGCAGGCTGCGGATAGTGGGGGAGAAACCGGCGGAGATCATGGGAATCCTTGGAGGTTGGATCGCGTGCGATGGATCATTTGTATTCGACCAGACGCAGATCGACGGCATCCTCGCCGTCTTCGCGCTGCAGGATGCGCACCGGGGTCGGTACGCCTTGGGCAACCCAGACGACGGTGTCGTCGTTGCCGCCGTTGGTGCGGGCGACACGCAGGGTGGTGTAGCTCAGTTCGCCCAACGTGACCGTTTCCGGTTCGGCTGCAACTTGGTAGACATGGTCGCGCACCCGGCCACTTTCGACGAAACGATAGCGCAGAACGGCGCCGGGGCGGGCGTCGCGGATGATCGCAAGATTGATCAGCAGACCGCTCATATCCCCAGGCTGCAGCGCAACGGGCAGTTGGTACTTCGGTTTGAGGTCGCCCTGCCAGCGCGCGCTGGCTTTGCTCCAGTCGTAGGTGCCGACCGATTTGCGGCCCAGCAAAAAACCCTTGCGGACCGTGCTCTGACCGAGCGGGCGATAAGCATCGCCGATCACATCGAACGCAGTGCTTTGCTGCAGATTCAGACCCAGCACGCCGGCCAGACCGCGACGGCCCTCGATGTCCAGATCGACGCGCCAATGGACGCCCTGCTGCTGCACAACGCGCATTGTGGCGGTGCCGGCGGGTTTGCCGTGGTATTGCGCGTCATAGCTGGCCAGGAAAGGCAACAGTATCTGAGCGGGGGCGTTGAGCTCCGGCGGCGCGAGACCAGTCTGCACAAGGTTGTCCTGCGCGTGCCCCTGGGGCAGCAGAGAAAAGAACAGGACAGTGGCGAGGGCGAAGAATGGGCGCATGACGGGCGGCATCATGGGAGTTGGCGGTTGGCTCCCAGCTGAAGCGGAACATCCAGGCACTTGCTATTCAGATAGATGCGCCCGTCGCCATCCAGCCGCAGTCGGCCTTCGGCAAACAGCCGCACGACTTCGATCAGCAGCGGGTGCTCTTGCTGCCGGACCCGCGTCGCGAGGGTCTCCGCGCTGTCGCCGGGCAGCACCGGCACCCGCGCCTGGGCAATCACCTTGCCACCGTCGAGATCCGCAGTGACCATGTGCACGCTGGCGCCGTGTTCATTCACGCCCGCATCCAGCGCCTGTTGATGGGTGTGCAGGCCTTTGAACGCAGGCAGCAGCGAGGGATGCAGATTGATCATCCGATCCGGCCGCGCCAGGACTTCCGCCGCGGTGATCAGGCGCATGTATCCGGCGCAGACGATCAGGTCGGGTCTTGCCACATCCACCAGACCGAAAAGTGCGGCGTCAAAAGCAGCGCGGGTCGGATAGGGCTTCGGCGATACCGCGATCGCCGGAATACCAGCATCGCGTGCGCGCTGCAGCGCGGCGCATGCGGGGCGGTCTGAGAACACGCAGACGATCTCGGCCGACAGTGCGCCGCGAGCGATGGCGTCGATCAATGCCTGCAGATTGGTGCCGGCGCCAGACGCGAGAATGGCGAGGCGATACGACACGGCCTCAGCGACTCACGATCAATGCGTTCGATGAAGCGGTTGGGAATATCGCTGCATCGAGCAGCGCGCAAAGCTTGTTCTTTGCCATGCGTTCCTCGGGAAAATAGCAGCCTGTCGTCAAGATGACTCCGAACAGCAACATCGCGCACGGCATCAAGAATGCCCACGGCGCATTGCCGGGCCGATCGGCGATCAGCATGATGGCGATGAATGCGGCGAAACCCAGCCAAATCAAGATGAATATCGCGGCCAGCGTATGCAATCCGAATACCAGTTCGATCCGCGTGCCGTCGCCGTCCGGCGCGATGTTTCCAGCGATCAGCGGAAGGAACGAATTGCGGTAACGAATGTCGCGCCGGATGTCGAAATGATCTTCGCCGACGACGCCGACAAAATCCGCGCGAGTCGTCATTGCGCTGAAATCGCCTTTGAATATCCGGGCGAGACTGATCGGCGCGCGCGTGCATCCACGCAAACGATGCCGCACTTCCGTGGGGTGGTAGGGAGAACGAAGAAGGACGCGACGACCGATCACAACACTCTCAACCAATCCGCACGCGCTCGCCGTCGCCCGCAGCGGTGACTTCGCCGATCCGCCAGTGCGGCAACATGAGTCGGTCCAGTTCGCCTTCCAGCGCCGAGGCCGCAGTGTCCGGCGCGATCAGGACAAAACCGATCCCGCAGTTGAAGGTGCGCCACATTTCTTCTCGCGACACGTTGCCTTCGCGCTGCAGCCACGCAAACACCGGCGGCAGCGGCCAGCTGGATGCATCGATGTTCAGGCCGAGGCCTTCGTGCACCACCCGGATGATGTTTTCGGTCAGGCCGCCGCCGGTGATGTGGGCCATCGCATGGATGTCGCCGCCGTGCGCGCCGGCCAACAGCTCCAGAATCGGCTTGACGTACAGCCGCGTGGGCGCCATCAGCGCGTCGATCAGCGTCACTCCGCCGAGGTCGAGATCGGCGGGGCGTCCGGCGCGGTCGTAGATTTTGCGGATCAGCGAATAACCGTTCGAATGCGGGCCCCTGGAGGCGATGCCGATCACCACGTCGCCCTCACGCACCTTGGCGCCGTCCAGAATCTTGGATTTTTCGACGCCCGCGACGCAGAAACCGGCGAGATCGTATTCGCCCGGCGGATACATGTCGGGCATTTCCGCGGTTTCGCCACCGATCAGCGCGCAGCCGGACAGTTCGCAGCCCTTGGCGATGCCGCCGACCACGGCTACGGTGGTCTCGATATCGAGTTTGCCGGTCGCAAAATAGTCGAGGAAAAACAGCGGTTCCGCGCCCTGCACCAGCACATCGTTGACGCACATCGCGACCAGATCGATGCCGATGGTGTCGTGGCGATTGAGCTGCTGCGCGAGTTTCAGCTTGGTGCCCACACCGTCGGTGCCGGAGACCAGCACCGGCTGTTTGTACTTGCCCGACAGGTCGAACAGCGCGCCGAAGCCGCCCAGACCGCCCATGACCTCAGGGCGGAAGCTGCGCTTGACCAGCGGTTTGATGCGTTCGACGACTTCGTTGCCCGCGTCGATATCGACACCGGCCTCGCGATAGGTCATTCCGGCGGTGGAAGCGGGCGGGGTCTGGGTCACGGCGAGACTGCGGTCGTTGAAAGGCGGAATTGTATCCGGGAGGCGCCGCATCTTGCCTGGATCGCTGAAAACGCTCCTACAGCGACGGCGACATCGACAGCGGCGGGCGCGCCATCGCCATCGTCATCGTCATCGCCATCGTCGCGGTGGAGGCTCGACATGGAGCGGCCTGCATTTGTGCGTGGTCCTCACCCCGCGGAGCACGCAGGGCGAGGTCGGGAAGGGGGTATCGCCCTCGATGACAATTGACCCCGCCCCAACCCTCTGCTTTGCCCTCGGTAAACAGGAAGAGGGCTGAAGCTGCCCACTTGTGGCACCATTTCCGTCGATAGCCATTAGGTCGGGACGTAAAAAATGCGGCAGTCGAGTGGATGGTCGATGCGGTGGTCGGCGAATGTGCGCGCTGGAATCGGCGCGATGTTGGGCATCGGTCTGGCGTTCGCGCTGCTGGCGCCGGTGGCATATGCCCAGCGGGTCGAAGGCGATCGCGCTGCGGCCAGCGGCATTTACGAGGCCGAGGTCGCGGTCAACAATCAGACCGACACCGAGCGCAACAACGCTTTCGCCCGCGGTCTGGCCCAGGTCCTGGCCAAGATCAGCGGCGACCGCAGCGCAACCGGGCGTCCGGGCGTCGGTCAGGAACTGCGTCGCGCCAAGGATTACGTCAGCGGCTACGACTATCGGCAGGATCAGGGCGTGTCATCGAACGGTGCGCCGAGCTTCAAGACCGTGCTGGTGGTGCGCTTCGACCGCGCGGAAGTCGACGGCATCATCGGCGCGCTGGGCTTGCCGATCTGGCCGCAGCCCCGTCCCAAGCCGGTGCTGTGGCTGGGCATCGATGACGGCAAGGGTCCGCGGCTTGTGGCGGTCAGCCAGAGCAATGCGGCGCGCGCGGTGCTGGATCGGGCGGTTGAACGCGGTTATCGCCTGGGCCTGCCCTCGGGCAACGCCGCCGAGCAGGCGGTGGTCGGCGCGATCTGGCGTGGCGATACCGGCGCCGTTGCCCGGGTGTCCGCCCAGTACAGTCCGCCCATGCAGTTGATCGGCAAGCTTTACCGCAAGGGCACCGGCTGGAAAGCCGACTGGATCTTCGTCGACAGCGGCCGGGTGCTGTCGAAATGGTCTTCCGAGAATGCCGATGCCCGCGCCGCGATGTCCGCCGGCGCCGACGGCACTGCCGATGCCCTGATCCGCCGTTATGCCCGCGGCAGCGGTGCCTCCGGCCCTGCAGGCGCGTATCGCGTCCGCTTCACCGGCATCGACAGCGCCGACGACTACATCCGTCTGATGGGACACCTGCAGGACATTTCGGTGGTCCGCAGGGTGCGGCCAATCGGTGCCGGTCCTGAGGGTCTGCTGCTGGAGCTTGATCTGATCAGCGGCCTGCCGGGTTTCCGCAAAATGATCGGCAGTCGCGGCATCCTGGTCGGCAGCGAGAGCGCCGAAGCCAGCACCGTGCCGACTTTCGACCTGCGTTGAGTGTCGAGATGAACGACAGTTCGATCAAACCCGAGTCGGTCGACGCGATCGCCACATTTTTCCGGCGTCTGCAGTGGGCGCTGCTGCTGTTGGGCGTGGGCGCGCTGATCTGGGTGATGACCCCGGTGCTGACGCCCTTCGCGGCCTCGATGCTGCTGGCCTGGATGGGCGACCCGGTGGTCGGGCGCCTGCAGAAGCGCGGCCTTTCGCGCAACAGCGCGGTGGGCCTTGTGTTCACCCTGATGGTGCTGGTGCTGATCGTGCTGGTGCTGATTCTGGTGCCGATCATCCAGGAACAGGTCGCTGTTCTGGCCAAGCTGGTCCCGACCTATCTCGAGTGGATGGTGCGCACCGGCCTGCCGTGGCTGCAGGCCAAGACCGGTTTGAACGTCACCACCTGGCTCGACCCCGACTATTTGCTGGAGATGCTGAAGCGCAACTGGAAGGGCGCCAGTGGGATCGCGACGCAGGTGCTGGCGTACGTCACCCATTCCGGCTTCGCGGTACTGGGCTGGTTCGCCAATCTGGTGCTGGTTCCGTTCATCACCTTCTTCTTCCTGCGCGACTGGGATCTGCTGGTCCAGCGTATCGCGGGGCTGGTGCCGCGCGATCGCATCGAGATGGTTTCGAAACTCGCGGAAGAGTCCGATGCGGTGCTGGGCAGTTTCCTGCGCGGCCAGTTTCTGGTGATGCTGGCGATGGGCGTGTTCTACGCTGTCGGTCTGTGGGGCGTGGGCCTGGAAGTGGGCGTGCTGATCGGTGTGGTGGCGGGTCTGCTTACTTTCATTCCCTATATCGGCCCGACCACGGTGCTGCTGGGCGGCAGCGCCGCGGCGCTGATGCAATTCGGCGATTGGCAGCATCTGGCCGGCGTGCTCGCGGTCTGGGGCGTCGGCCAAATTCTTGAAAGCTACGTATTGACGCCGAAACTGGTGGGCGACCGGGTTGGCCTGAGTCCGGTGATCGTGGTGTTCGCGGTGATGACCGGCGGTACATTGTTTGGGTTCCTGGGCATGTTGCTGGCGCTGCCCGTGGCATCGGTCGCAAACGTGGTGATCCGCTATCTGCATTCGGGTTACATCACCAGCCGTTTCTATATCGGCGATGCGCCGGAGACGCCGAAGATCGAGATCGCCGCATCCCACCATCTCCGCGATGCCGATTCGGCGGAGCCGACGGGCCGCGCGTGAACGAACGTCCGTTGTCCGCGCCTGCGGCGCAGCTGCCGCTGGCGCTGCGGTTTCCGCCCGATCAGCATTTCGATACCTTCGTCGTCGCACCCGATGGTGCGCTGGCGCAGCTGCGCGCACTGGCGCAGGGGCAGGGCGATGCCGTCAGCGTCTACATTGCCGGAACCGCTGCGACCGGCAAAAGCCATCTGTTGCTCGCCACCTGCGCCGCAGCCGAAGCCGCCGGTCGCCGTACCGCCTATCTGCCGTTGGCCGCGGCGGCGGGCCGCCTGCGCGATGCGCTGGAAGCCTTCGAACACGCCGACCTCGTCGCGCTGGACGGGCTGGAAGCGATCGCCGGACAACGCGAGGACGAGGTTGCGCTGTTCGACGCGCACAACCGCGCGCGCGATGCCGGAAGAAGCCTGCTGTACGCCGCGCGGGCGATGCCCGATGGGCTCGATCTTGTCCTGCCGGATCTGCGCTCGCGGCTGTCGCAGTGCGCGCGGATCGCACTGGAGCCGCTGGACGACGATGGCCGTGCCGACGTGCTGCGGCTGCGTGCGCAGCGTCGCGGCCTTCAGCTGGATGAAGCGGCGATCGAGTGGCTGCTCAGGCGCGTCGACCGCGATCTGGTCAGCCTGACAGCGCTGCTCGATCGTCTTGACCGCGAATCGCTCGCGGCGCAACGGCGGTTGACTGTGCCGTTTTTACGCAGCGTTTTAGGCTGATGCCGACGCGATGCCCCGTGGCAGCCATCTGCCGCGCGGGCTTGATTTCAGGCTGCAGCGCTTGATCGCGGCTCCGGTCGGCCGATCAACTGTGGTCGTGGTGCCGGCCGAGTACCGGCGCGGCGTGGCTGGTATGCGGGTCCGCCTGCGCGATCTGCTGCTGTTGCGAAGCGACCGCCTGCTGCTGTTTCGGTTCCGGCAACTGCTCGGTCTGCCGGAAGGCCTGCATGGTCGGTTTCAATTCGTGGTCGCCCAGGCCGATGCGCAGATTGAAGTTGGTCGCATCGTAGACATCGTGACTCTTGCCATGCACGGCGTACACCGCGCTCTTGTCCGTCGCCAGCACGCCGACATCGATCTTCTCCATGTGGTTGGCTTTGGTCACCAGGGCCATGTTGGCGGCGATCTGGTCGAGCTTCTGCGCAGGCGGCCGGTCTTTCTCGGCGACGTTGCGGAACGCCATGTCGACCGCGTTGCTGCTTTCCAGATAGCGCTTGTGATCGGGATGGTCGGGATGGGTCGGCTGCAGCGAGACTTTCACGAACTGCCAGCGGTCGATGCTGTCGGCCAGCATCGTGTCGGCGCTTTGCGGAAGACGGCGGGTCTCCGCGCGGTCGTCCAGCAGCGCCCGGTGTTTCTGCTCTTCGCTCGCGCCGTTGCCGACGCGGCCGCTGGGCGGCTGGAAAGAAGGCGGCGCAACATCGAGCTGATTGCCCTTCGCGGTATCGCGCGGGCCCAAGCCGTTGAAGAACTCGTCGACCCGCCACAGTTTGGCGTTGTCGGGACGGTGGATCAGATTCTGCTCCGGCCGCAGCGATTCCGGCATTTTTTCCAGCAGCGGTTCGCGATGCATCGCGTTCAGATAGTCGATCATCAGATTGCCGGCGCGATCGGATAAACCGCTCTCGCGCGGGCCGCCGCCGACATCGCCATGCGCGCCGGGCACGCGCACGCCGAGCAGGCTGCCGTCGCCGGACAGGCCGGTGGCGATGATGTTGGAAACCGGAAATTTGCCGCGCAGTTCGCTTTCGGCGGTGATCTGGAAACCCGATACCACGCTGTGCGCCATGCGCCGGTCGTTGTTGTACGGCTCGCCGGTGCCGACCGGGTCGTGAAGGACAACGGCCTGTACGGTTTTGCCGGGCGCGACCAGCGGGGTGCCGTCCGTGTCGCGGATGCCGCGCTCGTCGACCAGGCGCGAAAAACCGGCGGCCTGTTCGGCGCCGCGACTGAAGCCGATCGAGACCACGCGCACGCGCATTTCGGTTTCCGGGCTGCCGTCGCCGAATGCGTACTCGTTTTTCCACTGCTTCGTCTGCTCGGCCAGCTTGCCGTGCATCGCCTCCAGACGGTCGCCGTAGCTGGCGCCTGTGGCGTTGTCGTAGAGCTTGTACAGGGGCTGGCCCTGTTGCGTGCCCGGCCCGGCCAGGTACGCATGTTTCACGCTGCCGTCCATGATCCGGCCATCGCCGGCGAGTTCCAGCGCGTTGAACTGTTCGCGAAGCTTGCCGATATTGGTGATTTTCCCGGGTTTGTTGTCGGCATCGTTGGAGGTGCCGTCGAACAGGGCGTAAAAGACCCGGTCGCGCGGGTCGGCGTGCAGCACCGGCACTTTTGTCGTGGCGAGCTGGGCGATGGCGCGATCGTAGCCCTCCATCTGCGCTTCGGTCGCTGGCTTGGGTTGTCTGTCGTCGTTGCGGCCCATGGGTGTGCTCCTGAGATGATCGGGGGCCACGAACCGCACGGAT
This sequence comes from Lysobacterales bacterium, assembly GCA_031418555.1. Classification (GTDB taxonomy): domain Bacteria; phylum Pseudomonadota; class Gammaproteobacteria; order Xanthomonadales; family Xanthomonadaceae; genus Lysobacter_I. The sequence goes on from JANOXT010000069.1 coordinate 8,970, forward strand.
CGCCTGTGCGCGTGGCGTGAATCAAGCTAACCAGAACGATGGCTTGAGTTATCAATTATTCGTTCAGGCTGATGGATTTGCTCAAGCTTTCGAGACGTTCCGGGGTGCCGACATCCGTCCAGTGTGACGGATGTCGCTCTCCGCTCACCGCGCTGCGGCCCATGGCTGCGCGCAGCAGGGGCGCCAGTTTGAAACGCGGCTGTTTGTCGCGTGCGCCGGGGGCGTCGCCGATGATGCGGCGCCAGTCGTCGAAAAGACTGGGGCGGTACACGCCGATGCCGGCGAAAGTCAGACGCGTGCCAGCATCGCCCGTTTCCGCGACATCGTCGGGATGCGGCGACCCGCTCGACAGTTGACCGTCCCGCAGCAAGGTGAAATCGCCGCGCGGATTGTGTTCGGGATTGTCGACCATCACCAGATGCGCGTCGCCGGTTGGTTCGCGCGGCAGCTTCGCAAAGTCGTAGTCGGTCCAGATGTCGCCGTTGATGGCGATGAAAGGCTCTTCACTGATGCGCTCCCGCCCCAGCAGCGGCAGCGCGTGCCACATGCCGCCGCCGGTTTCCAGCGGCGTGGGACCTTCGTAGGTGTATTCCAGATGCAGGCCGAAACTGCTGCCGTCGCCGAGCGTTTCCGGAAATTGTTTCGCCAGCCAGCTGGTGTTGATCACCACATCGTAAATGCCTGCCGCGGCGAGTTTGTGCAGATGCCATACGATCAGGGGCTTGCCGCCGGCCGACAGCAGCGGTTTGGGCGTGGTGTCGGTGAGCGGTCGCATGCGTTCGCCGAGTCCTGCGGCGAAAATCAAAGCTTTCATGGCGCTGTTTCCCCTCGGGAGCATCGGGCACACGGTGCCACGCAGAGCCAAGCAAGGATTGTGCCGTTCAGCACGCGCCGCCTCAGGTCAGCCCAAAGCAGGCCGCACGTGCCGGTCCAGCAGGCCGCGCAGCGGCGCCAGCTCGGGATACCTCGGCAGCACGCCGTCGAGGTACGCGAGGAAGCGCGGCGCATCGGCGAGATATCTGGGCTTGGCGTCGCGATGGTTCAGCCGCGCGAAGATCCCCATCACTTTCAGGTGACGCTGCACGCCGATCCAGTCCGCATCGCGGCGAAAGCGCGCCAGCGGCGGCACCGGCAGACCGGCGGCGGCTGCCCGGGCGTGATACCGGTCCAGCCAGACGTCGACGCGGTGCTGCGGCCAGCTGAGGAACGCATCCTTGAACAGGCTCAGCGGGTCGTATGCGATCGGCCCGCGGACCGCATCCTGGAAATCCAGAACCACCGGGCCGTCGACGCCCGGCATCAGATTGCGCGGCATGAAGTCGCGATGCACCAGTACCTGCGGCTGCGCCAGTGCGGCGTCGATCAGCAGGCGATACACCAGATCGAGGCTTTCCAGGTCGCAGCAGTCGAGCGCCACCCCGAGATGGCGGCCGAGAAACCATTCGTCGAACAGTTTCAGTTCGCGGGTCAGCATCGCTTCGTTGTAAGCCGGCAGATCCTCCGGAGGCGCGATCTTCTGCAGGGTCAGCAGCTGCGTGACCGCGGCATCGAACAATGCGTCGGCGTTGTCGGCATCGATCACATGCAGGTACGTGTCGCGGCCCAGATCCTCCAGCAGCAGAAAGCCGCGTTCGACATCCTCGGCCAGCACCTGCGGCACGCGTACGCCCCCAGCTTTCAGCAGCGTGCGGATGCGCAGCCACGGCTTCACGTCTTCCTTGTCCGGCGGCGAATCCATGACGATCACGCTTCCCGACGCATGCGCGGCGTGTGCAGCGATGCCCCGCCAATAGCTGCGGAAGCCCGCATCCATCGATGCGCGTTCGAGTTCGAGCGATGTCTCGCCGGTCGCGGCGCGCGCCCAGGCGGTGCGCGCAGCGGCGCGGGGGTCGGAAGCGGTATCGATCATCATGCAGGGCGGGCGAGGACGGCAAAGGCGACAGGGTAAACTGACCGGCATCGTTTTCGGGAGCCCGCCATGACTGTAGTGAAGCCGGAAGTGCAGCCGGTGTTGTTGTCGGGCGGATCGGGCACCCGGCTGTGGCCGCTGTCGCGGGAGGCCTACCCGAAACAGTTTCTGCCGCTGGTCGGCGACGACACCATGCTGCAGGCCACGTGGCGTCGGGTCGCGGCGCTGTCGCCGGTGGCGCCGATCGTGGTTGCGAACGAAGAACATCGTTTCCTGGTGGCCGAACAGCTGCGCGTGATCGGTGCGCCCACCCCGCGGATCGTGCTGGAACCGGTTGGCCGCAACACTGCGCCGGCTATCGCCGCTGCCGCGTTGATCGCGCGCGCCGATCCGCAGCATGCCGACGGCGACCCGCTGCTGCTGGTGCTGCCGTCCGATCATGTGGTGCGCGACGATGCGGCGTTCCGCAACGCAGTGCGCATGGCGACGCCCGCCGCCGAAGCCGGCGCGCTGGTGACCTTCGGAATTTTGCCGCAGACGCCGGAAACCGGCTTCGGCTACATACAGGCAGAAGCGGGTCAAGCCGATCCTGGCGAAGGCGTGCGCAAGGTGCTGCGTTTCGTCGAGAAACCCGACGCCGCCACCGCGCAGCGTTATCTCGACGACGGCGGCTATTACTGGAACAGCGGCATGTTCCTGTTCCGCGCCTCGCGCTATCTGCAGGAACTGGGCAAATACCGCCCCGACATCCTCGCCGCCGCGCGCGCAGCCTGTGAGCATCTCGATCCCGACCGTGAATTCCTGCGCCTCGACCGCGAAGCTTTCGCCGCGTCGCCGTCGGAATCCATCGATTACGCGGTGATGGAGAAGACCGATGCGGCGATGGTGCTGCCGGTCGATATCGGCTGGAACGATGTGGGCTCGTGGTCGGCGCTGTGGGATGTCAGCGAACAGGATGCCGACGGCAACGCGCACCACGGCGACGTGATCGCCATCGACAGTCGCAACACCTATGCGTACGCGCGTCGTCTGGTCGCGCTGGTCGGCGTGGACGATCTGATCGTGGTCGAAACCGACGACGCGGTATTGGTCGCCGCGAAAGACAAAGTGCAGGAAGTCAAACAGGTGGTCGCGCGGCTCAAGGCCGATCAGCGTTCACAGGCGGCCCTGCATCGCGAAGTGCACCGCCCGTGGGGAAGCTACGATTCCGTGGATGCGGGCGCCGGCTTTCAGGTCAAACGCATCAAGGTCAAACCCGGCGCAACGCTGTCCCTGCAGTCGCACGCGCGCCGCGCTGAGCATTGGATCGTCGTGCGCGGAACCGCCCGCGTGACCCGCAACAACGACGTGTTCGAGCTGTTCGCGAACCAGTCGACGTATATTCCGATCGGTGCGAAACACCGGCTTGAAAACCCGGGTACCGAGATTCTGGAATTGATTGAAGTCCAGTCCGGGGATTATCTGGGCGAGGACGATATCGTGCGGTATGAGGATGTGTATGGGCGGGGGTAAGCGCGCCCTCACCCTCGCTCGCTGCGCTCGCTTTTCCCTCTCTCGCAAGCGGAAGAGGGTGCCCGACAGGGCGGGTGAGGGCGCTCTTAAAATAGGCTGGGCTGACAAGCCCAGCACCATCACTTGTACGATCACATGCTGGGCTTTTCAGCCCAGCCTACTCATGTGATCGGGGGCTGCGTTACAACTGACTTGTGTTCGTCTCATAGCCATTGGGGACGAAGAGCCAGAGGGCGTATCAGCCCAGCGACGCCAGCCACTCATCGTCCGAGCCTTCGCTGACGCCTTCAAACAGGAACGTCGTCAGATAGCGTTCGCCGGTATCGGGCAGCATCGCCAGCAGCACCGAACCTTGCGGTGCGGATTCGGCGGCTTTGATCGCGGCGGCGGCGGTGGCGCCCGCGGAGATGCCGACGAAGATCCCTTCTTCCGCAGCGAGTCGGCGCGCAGTGTCGCGGGCGACCACATCGTCGATCAGGATGATGTCGTCGGCGATGGTGCGGCTGAGCACGCCGGGCAGGAAGTCCGGGGTCCAGCCCTGGATTTTGTGCGGTTTCCACTCCTGGCCCGAGAGCAGCGCCGCGCCCGCGGGTTCGGTGCTGATGATTTTGATATCGGGGCGCGCGAGTTTCAGCATTTCGCCCGCGCCGGTGATGGTGCCGCCGGTGCCCCAGCCGCTGACGAAATAGTCGAGGCGCTTGCCGGCGAAATCGCCGAGGATTTCCGGGCCGGTGGTGTTGCGGTGATAGGCCGGGTTGGCTTCGTTGTTGAACTGGTTGGCGAGAAACCAGCCGTGCTGTTCGGAGAGCTCTTTGGCTTTGCGGACCATGCCGCTGCCGCGCTCGGCTGCGGGCGTAAGGATGACCTTTGCACCGTATGCGCGCATCAGTTTGCGGCGCTCGATCGAGAAGGTTTCGGTCATCACCGCGACGAACGGATAACCGCGCGCGGCGGCGACCATCGCCAGCGCAACGCCGGTGTTGCCCGATGTGGCTTCGACGATGGTTTGGCCCGGCTTCAGGGCGCCGCTGCGCTCGGCGTCCAGCACGATCGCCAATGCGAGACGGTCCTTGACCGAGCCGCCGGGGTTGAACGATTCCACCTTCACATACAGCGTCACGTGCTTCGGCGCGACGCGGTGGAGTTTCACGACGGGCGTGCGGCCGATGGTGTCGAGGATATTGTCGTAAAGAGCCATGGAGAGGTCCTGGGTCGAATCGGTGTCGAGAATCACGAGGTCTGAAATTTATCGCACTGCGATGACAGTTGCGGCCTGCAGCATTGCGGATGGATCAGCCTGCGCCTTTTCATGCGGCCTCCGCCAGTGCGGGCGTCGGCAGCCCGGCTGCATTCGCTGTGAGCGTGCCGAGCGGCGCCGCGCCGAACCAGTGCAGCTGCGCCGCGAGCGCCGCCACTTCGCCGACGAACAGCAGCGCGGGCGATTTCACGTCATACCGGCGGGCGAGGGTGGGCAGATCGTCCAGCGTGCCGATCACCACGCGCTGTTCGGGGCGCGAACCGTTTTCGACCAGTGCGCACGGCGTGGATGCGCTGCGACCGTGCGCGAGCAGACGCGCGCGCACGCGCTCCAACCCGGACACGCCCATGTAGAACGCAAGCGTCTGTTGTTCGCGGGCGAAACCCGCCCAGTCGAGCCCATCGTCTTCGGCTTTCGCATGCGCGGTCACGAAGCGCACCGACTGCGCGTGTTCGCGATGGGTCAGCGGAATACCGGCATATGCGGCGCAGGCCAGCGCAGCGGTGATGCCGGGCACCACTTCATAGCCGATGCCGTGCGCGCGCAGGAATTCCAGCTCTTCGCCACCGCGCCCGAAAATAAAACCGTCGCCGCCCTTCAGGCGCACCACGCGTTTGCCGGCGCGCGCGTGTTCCAGCATCAGCACGTGGATCTGGTCCTGGGAGACATGGTGATGGCCCGCTTCCTTGCCGACTTCGATGCGCTCGGCATCGCGACGCGCCAGCTCCAGCACTTCGGCACTGACCAGACGGTCGTGCAGGATGACGTCGGCCTCGTTGAGCAGACGCAGGCCGCGCAGCGTGAGCAGACCCGCATCGCCGGGGCCAGCGCCGACCAGCGCCACGCGGCCTTCGGGCCGGACATCGGCGTAGCGATCGATCATGGTCGACAGTGCGCGCTCCGCGGCGTCGCCATCGCCGCGACGCAGCAGACTCTGGATGTCGCTGCGCAGCACCGCATCGAAGAAACGGCGGCGTGTGCTGGTATCGGGAACCCGTGCGCGGATCCGGCGACGATGTTTGACCAGCAGATTGCCGAGCGTGCCGAGCGATTCGTCCAGTTCGGTCTCCAGACGCTCACGCAGGTGCCGCGCCAGCATCGGTGCGCCGCCCCCGCTTGAGATCGCGATCTGCAGCGGCCCGCGTTCGATCCGCGCCGGCACCTGAAAGCTGCACAGCGGCGCGTCGTCGACCACGTTCGCCCAGATCCGGCGCGCTTGCGCGGCTTCGGCGACGGCGCGGTTGGTTTCGGGTTCGTCGGTGGCTGCGATCACCAGCCAGACCTCGTCGAGCCAGGCCGGATCGAAGCGGCCATCCAGGTGCGCGATCTGACCGGAGGCGACCCATTCGGCAACCTCGGGGTCCAGAGCCGGCGCGCCCACCCGCACCTGCGCCCCGCTCGGAAGCAGGGCGGCGATCTTGCGGCGGGCCACGGCGCCGCCGCCGACCACGAGTACCGGCCGGTCGCGAAGATCGAGGAAAGCGGGGAACAGCGTCTGTTCTGTCGTCGGAACCGGGTGGGACATGGCTTGACGCCGTTGAGTGGGGGCCGAACCACCCTAGTTTCGGGATATGCATCGAGGAAATGACGGCGATGCTTGGATATATGCTTACATGGCATAAGCAATCATCGATATTCCAAAGTGTTGTCTGCTATCTCTATCGCTTGATCCGAATAAAGAGATGCCGGACTGCACGTCTGTGTCGCGTGCACGTGCCCGGCAGCCCGACCGGATCCTTCAAGACCTCAAAAACAACGATTACGGAACGACCGTTATGACTCTGGTCCAGCTGCGCTATTTCGTCGCGATCGCCGATGCCGGCTTCAACATCACCGCAGCCGCCGATCACGTGCACGCGACCCAGCCCGGTCTGTCGAAACAGTTGAAACAGCTGGAAGACGAACTGGGCTTTCTATTGTTCGTGCGCAAGGGCCGCAGCCTGGAAGGTCTGACGCCCGCCGGCACGCAGGTGCTGGTGCATGCGCGCAAGATGCTGAGTGAAGCGGCCAACATCCGCGCGTTCGCCGCCAATCAGCGCCGCGATGGTCAGGGCCAGCTGCTCATCGCCACCACCCACACCCAGGCGCGTTTCGTGCTGCCGCCGGTGATTTCGCAGGTGCACCGCGCGTACCCGCAGCTGAGCATCCACCTGCAGCCCAATGCCGACAGCGATGTGTTGACACAACTCGCGCGCGGTGAGGCCGATCTTGCGCTCATCAGCACCGCCGGCGAGCCGCCCGCAGACGGGATCGCGATCCCGATGTTCCGCTGGCGCCGCGTGGTGCTGCTGCCGCGCGCGCATCCGCTGGCAAAAACCGGCGTGCGGCTGACGCTGGCCGATCTCGCCGCGTTTCCGCTGGTCAGCTACGAATCTTCGATCCGTCCGGATTCTTCGCTGCGCCGCGCGTTTGCCCAACGCGGACTGGAGCCGCAGTTGGCGATGACCGCACGCGACGCGGATTTGATCAAAACCTATGTGCGCGCCGGTATCGGCATCGGCCTGCTGGCCGAAATGGCGGTCAGCGCGATCCACGACGCCGACCTCGTCGCGCTGGAGGCGCCGGACTCCATTCCCGAATGCATCGCATGGGCGGTGCTGCCGCGCGAACGCGTGCTGCGCGACTACACCGTTGAACTGCTGGTGGCGCTGGCCCCGCAGCTCGATCGCCACGATCTGCGCCGGATGCTTGCCGGCAATCAGATCGCACAGTGGCCGGCGCCGCCGACGTGGGTTGAATTGAGTCAGGTGATAACGAGTTGATGCGGTCGACATTGAGTTCGCGTCGCGAATATAGGCTCCGTGTAAAAGCCCCTGAAGACATTCAGGGGCTTTTTTGAAAACGAACATCTGTTTTGGATTGTGCGGTTTATCGCTTGGGCAGCGGCTTAAGCGTTGGCAAGCCGGTAATCGGCATCACCGTCGATTTTCTCATGCGCGCATTTGCGGCTGCGGTCTCGAAGGGATTCGCTGATGCTGGGCACACCGTGCCCTTCGGCGGCAGGCTGCCATCAAGAAGATACAACGAGACCAAGTCATCGATGCACGCGCTGCGCCCGCTATATGCCGCGGTATGACCCCAGCCCGCATAACTCAATAGACGACTGTTCGGCAGCAGCCGATTGCTCGCTACCGCACCGGCGTAATCCGTCGCGGGGTCGAAGAAATTGCCCACGACCAGGACCGGCGCCGAGGTGCGTGCGGTCCACGGGCCGACGTAACGATCCGGCGCGGTCGGCCAGGCTGCGCAGCCGGTGCTGCTAGTCCACCAAAAGACAGGGCCTTGAAATGAGCCGACTTTTGCATAGCGACTGATCGCGGAGAAGATTGAGAAGCTTGACGGATATTCTGTGTCCGAACAGTGGTTTCCCGCATACGCCTCTCTGTTGTTGTCGTAAAGCGCGCGTTTCGGAGCGGCATTGCGCGTTGCCTCTTGCATCGATCGACGCTTTTGCAACGCGCGTCGGGAGGCAGCCGCATCGCCTTGGACGGCATTGCTCAGCAGACCGAGGAAGTCCGCATAGGCACCCCCTTGCTCGGGCGAATACATCAGGCCAGCGCTGTCGGCGACGAAAGTGTCGTACCTGTACTCGGATATTCCGCCTTGGCCGTCGTCGAGAATAATCGGTGTTTGGCGAATGTAATCGTGCAGTTGATCGAAGCGCGCTTTCGATCCGGCCGGGCCGCTGAGCCCGCATTTCGCGCCTGCGCGATCACATAGTTGGAAGAACTGCTTGAGGACATCGAACGATGCCGTGCGATCGGACTGCACCTGCCAGCCGCTGGACCAGAGGACAGGATTGAGCACGCCATCGATCACCAGCGCACGGACTTTCGACGTAAACATGTTGGCGTAAGGATCGCCACTGGATACTGGGCACCGTCAGGGTTTGATTGCCTGCGAATGCCGGCAATGTGGCAAGCCCCGCGCAAAGTGCGATCGCCGACGCGAGGGGGCGCAGCCTGCGGTACGCAGAGTATGCATCTTTCGACGCTTGAATGCTGTCGTAGCGTTGCAGCATTTTTGTGGATGGGCGTGTCATATCGAAAAACTCCTGAAAAAGTTTAATAAAATGGGTGTTTTGCAATGCGCTGAATGTGTGACTGACAGGAAATCTAAAGCCGTTGCGCGCCCACTCCTGCCATGCAAGCGCCGGCATTGTTGCAATGTATTTTCTTCACGATATGTTTTCTCCACAGTGGGAGAAAAATGTCGTCAATCAGAAGCTGCGGCTAACGCCTAAAAATAAAGTCGGAAGTACGTCACTGTCTTTGTCGACCAGCGGGCTGTCGGTGATTTCTTTAGGGAGAAATTCCACGTTCACACTCGAAATAAACGTCCATTTCGATGCAAGCGGCAAGATCGCGGTGACCCCTGCATGCGGGACCGTGGCGCTGCCGGGTTTGTAATCGACAACTCCGCGTTTGATTTCTTTCGGAAGCGTGCCGTAGTAGTAATTGGCCAGATCCGATGAATATAAGGAAACACCTAGCCCGGGGGTGATGATGGCGTTGCCGACCGGAAAGGGAAAGCCATAGTCAAGCGATGCTTGGTAGCCGCCGCTGGTGTTGGTGATGTCTGCCCGAACATCCGCTGCGAATGTGCCGCCAGCGGTCTTCCAAGAGGCGGTCATTCCCGCATCTGCGCCTATATCGCGATCTTCCAAAAAATTGCGATTGATGCCGCGCGCAGCGAGTTCTTTTTTGCCGAAATCATCTGCATCGATACTATTGAGGCTGGCTGAGACATGTGCTTCCAAAGTGAAGCTGTCGTTTTG
>JANOXT010000070.1:0-10944 GCA_031418555.1 Lysobacterales bacterium
CCGTGGCAACAGCGCATGTACACGCAGGCCACCGCCGCGCTGGACAGCGGCCGCCTCGGTCACGCGCTGCTGATCTGCGCCCCGCCGCAGCTGGGCAAACGGCTGCTGGCCGAACGTCTTGCCCAGCGCATGCTGTGCACCGCACGCGACAGCGCTGGCGAACCCTGCGGCCGCTGCCGCAGCTGTCAGCTGTTCGAAAACCGCTACCAGCGCGACTCCGCTGAGCTGCGCCCCGACGGCACGCTTGCGCATCCGTTCGGCCATTCCGGCCATCCGGATCTCACTTTCGTCGGCTACGAGTGGAACGATAAAGCGCGTCCGCCGCGGCTGCGCACCGAATTGGTGATCGAGCAGATCCGTCAACTGTCCGAAAAGATGGCGCTCACTCCGCAGTACGGCGGCGCGCAGATCGTCATTCTTGATCCCGCCGACGCCATCAATCACGCCGCCTGCAATGCGCTGCTGAAAACCTTGGAAGAGCCGCAGCCCGGACGCTATCTCTGGCTGATCAGCGCCAACCCCGCGCGCCTGCCCGCCACCATCCGCAGCCGCTGCCAGCGCCTGGAAATGCGCCTGCCGCCGGCCGACGAAGCCCTGGCCTGGCTGCTCGCCCAAGGCCATGCCGACGCCATCGCAGGCGAAGCCCTCACCGCCGCCCGCGGCCACCCCGGCCTGGCCGATCGCTGGCTGCGACGGCGGCCTGGACCTGCGTCGCGATATCGCCGCCGACCTGCAGGCGCTCAGCCGCGGCGACAAATCGCCGCTCGACACCGCCAAACGCTGGGCCGATGCCGCCGACCTCGACCAGCGCCTGCGCCACGCCGCCGACCTGGCCTTGGCCGAAGCCGGGCGCTTGACCGATCCGATCAGAATCCGCACCCTCGCCACCTGGTTCGACGCCGCCAACCGCACCCGCGACCTGCTGCGGACCACGGTCCGCGCCGACCTCGCCCTTGCCGAACTGCTCGCCCAATGGCGCAGCACCGGCAAACCGGCCGGTGGCGTACCTCACCAGTCTTCTGGAGCACGACGATGAACGTGAAAGCCGCCACCGGTGCCCGCCAAGGCATCCTCTCCCTCGCGGTGAAAGACAAGAACGCGCTGTTCCAGGCGTACATGCCCTTCGTCAAACATGGCGGCGTGTTCGTGCCCACGCCCAAGCGCTACTTCATCGGCGATGAAGTCTTCCTGCTGCTGACGCTTCCCGAATCGACGGAACGCCTGCCGGTCGCCGGCAAAGTGGTCTGGGTCACGCCTGCGGGCGCGCAGGGCAACCGCGCCGCCGGTATCGGCGTGCAGTTCGCCGAAACGCCGGAAGGCGAAGCGGTGAAGAACAAGGTCGAAGTGCTGCTTGCGGGCATCATGACTTCGGACAAAGCCACCCACACGATGTGACGGTTTCCCCAGCGCATCTGCGGTTTTCAGGCATGGCTGTTGAAAAATATCGCTACGGCAACAAAAAACCCGCAGTCGCCTGCGGGTTTTTCGTGTTCGCTGTTCAGTGCGATCAGACCTGCATCGCCTTGGCCACTTCGGCGGCGTAGTCTTCCACCACTTTCTCGATGCCTTCACCTACCGCCAGACGCTGGAAACGGGTGACATCGGCACCGGCGGCCTTGACCGCGGCTTCGACCGTCTGCTCGGTATTCAGCACATACGGCTGACCGTAGAGGGTGTTCTCGTTGACGATCTTGGCTATCTTGCCGCCGATGATCTTTTCGAGGATATCGGCCGGCTTGGACTTGTCCTTGTCGGTCATCTTCGCCAGTTCGATTTCCTTTTCCTTGGCGATGAATTCAGCCGGCACATCGCTGGCCTTGTTGTGCGGCGGGTTCATCGCAGCCACGTGCATGGCGATGCCGCGGGCGAGGTCGGCGTTGCCGCCCTTCAGCTCGACCAGCACGCCGATTTTGCCGCTGTGCACGTAGGCGGCGACGGTGTCGCTGCTGTCGACGCGGACCATGCGGCGGACCTGCACGTTCTCGCCCACCTTGGAGATCACGGCGGCGCGGGCTTCTTCGACGGTTTCGCCAGAGGCGAGCTTCGCCGACTTCAGCGCTTCCACATCGGTGGCATCGGAAGCCAGGGCGGCTTTGGCGACGGCGTCGATGAAGGCCAGGAAGTTGTCGTCCTTGGCCACGAAGTCGGTTTCGGAATTGATTTCGACCAGCACGGCCTTGCCGCCGTCCTGGGCCATCGCGATCCGGCCTTCGGCGGTGACGCGGTCGGCTTTTTTGCCGACCTTGATGATGCCCTGCTTGCGCAGCCACTCGGCGGAGATGTCAAGATCGCCGTTGTTTTCGGTCAGTGCTTTCTTGCACTCCATCATGCCGGCGCCGGTGCGCTCGCGCAGTTCCTTGACCAGGGAGGCGGTGATTTCAGCCATTGCAAACCTCGATATGAATCAGTGTAGGGCGGGTCTTGACCCGCCATAAAGATGCCAATTGTTCGAACATGCGTTGCACGTCGTAACGCGGCAGGATGGCGATTGCAGTCGCGCATACTCGCGCGACCGCATGACGTGCGAATGACGCGGGCCGATTACTCGGCGGCCGGCGCTTCGCTGGAGGCTTCGGTCTCGGCCGGAACTTCTGCTTCAGCCGGTGCCGCAGCGGCCACGTCCGGCTTCTTCGCAGCTTCGGGCTTCTTGCCGCCGCCGCCCGGACCGCGACCGCGCGGGCCGCGCTTGTCGCCCTTGCCTTCGCCGTCGGCGTCGGCGAAGTCTTCCTCGCGGACCGATGCGGCCTGCGGCGCGGCGGCCTTGCCTTCCAGCACGGAGTCGGCGGCGGCGCGGGCGTACAACTGCACGGCGCGGATGGCGTCGTCGTTGCCCGGGATCGGGTAATCGACCAGGGCCGGATCGTAGTTGGTGTCGACCACCGCGATCACCGGGATGCCGAGCTTCTTGGCTTCCTTGATCGCGATGTCTTCATGGCCGATGTCGATCACGAACAGCGCGTCGGGCAGACGGTTCATTTCCTTGATGCCGCCGAGCGAGGCGAACAGCTTTTCGCGTTCGCGGCGCAGGGTCAGCACTTCGTGCTTGACCATCTTCTGGAAGGTGCCGTCGGTTTCGCCGGCTTCCAGCTCCTTCAGACGCGATACCGACTGCTTCACGGTGCGGAAGTTGGTCAGCGTGCCGCCCAGCCAACGCTGGGTCATGTACGGCATGCCGCAGCGTTCTGCTTCTTCCTTCATCGAGTCGCGCGCGCTGCGCTTGGTGCCGAGGAACAGGATGATGCCGCGCTTCTGGGCGATGCCCGAGATGAAGTTCATCGCGTCGTTGAACAGCGGAACGGACTTCTCGAGGTTGATGATATGGATCTTGCCGCGGGCGCCGAAGATGTACGGACCCATCTTGGGGTTCCAGTAACGGGTCTGGTGGCCGAAATGGACGCCGGCTTCCAGCATCTGGCGCATGGTGATCTGGGGCATTGCGAAACTCCGAATAGTGGAACCTGCCGCCGGGGCCGCACTGCGGCCGGATGAAGACGGTGCGTCCGCAGCGATGCGGAGCGCGTGGTTCCGGGGTTGGGCCTCCCCGCTGCGCCGTAACCAGATCCTTCGCGATGGACTGCGAAAGACACCCCGGTACGGAGAGTTGCGGCGGGTGTGGATTCAACGGTGACGCCCGTTGTTGGCGGTCTCACCGGCCAAAGCCGATTTCGATCTGCGAAAGTCTAGCCGGAATGGGGGTTCAGGGGCAAGCCGGGAGGGCGGAAACGGTCTGGATGGGCAATAATGCGGTCATGGCCATCACCATCAAAACCCCTGAAGACATCGAGCGCATGCGCGTCGCCGGCCGTCTGGCCGCCGAGGTGCTGCAGATCATCGCGCCGCACGTGAAGCCCGGCGTCAGCACCGGTGACCTGGACCGGATCTGCCACGATCACATCGTGAACGTGCAGCAGGCCATTCCGGCCAACGTCGGTTATCGCGGTTTCCCTGCGACGGTCTGCACCTCGGTCAACAACGTGATCTGCCACGGCAGTCCCGGGCCGACCAAAGTGCTCAAGGACGGCGACATCATCAATATCGATGTCACCGTGATCAAGGACGGCTGGCACGGCGATACCAGCCGCATGTATTACGTGGGCACGCCGTCGGTGATGGCCAAGCGGCTGGTGGACGTGACCCGCGAGGCGATGTTCCGCGCCATCCGTATCGTGAAGCCTGGCGCGACCCTGGGCGATATCGGCCACGCGATCCAGACCTATGCCGAGGGCGAACGCTTTTCGGTGGTGCGCGAATACTGCGGCCACGGCATCGGCCGGATCTATCACGAAGACCCGCAGGTGCTGCACTACGGCCGTTCCGGCGAGGGGCTGGTGCTGAAGCAGGGAATGGTCTTCACCATCGAACCGATGATCAATGAAGGCGCCCGCCACACCCGGCTGATGCCCGATGGCTGGACCGTGGTCACCAAGGACCGCACTCTGTCGGCACAGTGGGAACACACGATCGCGGTGACAGAAACGGGTGCGGACATCCTCACCCGCCTGCCCGGCGACGACAACGATCTCTGACCATGGATCTCTGACCATGAGCGCCGCCGCCGCGCCCGCGGCCGCTGTTGCCATTCCCTCGACGCCCGATGGAGACAGCGCTTGGGCCGCAGCGTCGCGGGCATCGCTTGCGCAGGCCGATGCGCAACTGGCGGCGCAGTTCGATCAGGGCGACAGCGTCGACCGTCTGGTCGCGCTGCGCGCCGCCGCCGTCGACACCGTGATCCGCGACACATGGGCGCGTTGCGTACCGGGTGAGCCCGGTCTGGCGCTGTTCGCGATCGGCGGCTATGGCCGCAGCGAATTGTTTCCGCAGTCGGATATCGATCTGCTGGTGCTGGCGGACGATGATGCCCAACAGGCCCATCGCGATGCGCTGGCGCGCTTTCTTGCGCTGCTGTGGGATGCCGGTTTGCAGGCCAGTCAGGCGGTGCGATCGCCGGCGCAGTGCACCGAAGCCGCCGCCGATCAGACCGTGCTGACCGCGATGATGGAATGGCGCGCGCTGGTCGTCGATGACGCCGCACAGGATGCGTTGAAGAGCGCCATTGCGCCGGATCGCGTCTGGCCTGCGGGTGAATTTTTTCGCGCCAAAGTGCAGGAGCAGGCGCAGCGTCATGCGCGTTTCGGCGACACCTCGGACAATCTCGAACCCAATCTGAAAGACGGCCCGGGTGGGCTGCGCGATATCCAGACGCTGCGCTGGATGGCGCAGCGTCTGCTGGGCAGCGGCAATCTGGAATCGATGCTGGCGTTCGGGCAGATCGGCGCTGTCGAATTCGATACGCTCGAACGCGAACGCAAGGCGCTGTCGCGGCTGCGCTTCGGGCTGCATCTGGTCGCGAAACGCCGCGAAGAGCGCCTGCGTTTCGATTATCAAAAACTGCTGGCCGCGCGTCTGGGCCACACCGACGAGGCCGACAATCTCGCGGTCGAACAGATGATGCAGGGGTTTTATCGAAGCGCCGGCCGCGTGCTGCGCATCAATGATCGTCTGCTGCAGCGTTTCGAAGAACAGCTCGAAGGCGAAGGCGATGTCGAGGCGTTGGATGCGCATTTCGAATTAAGGCGCGGATATGTCGCTGTGCGCGAACGGGACTGGTTGCAGCAGGGCGTGGCGCAGGTGTTCGAACTGTTCGGCACGTGGGCAGGGCATCCGGAAAGTCGCGGGCTGCATTCGATGACCGCCTGGGCCTTGGCCGAAACCCTGAATCGCATACCGGCCTATACCGAAGCCGAACCGGCTTTGCGCGAGCAGTTCCTGCAGCTGCTGCGCGGTCCGCAGCCGGTGAAAGTGCTGGAGCGCATGGCGCGGCTGGGCGTGCTTGGCCGCTGGATTCCCGCATTCGCGCAGGTCTCCGGGCGCATGCAGTTCGATCTGTTTCACGTCTACACCGTCGACCAGCACACGCTGGCGGTGCTGCGCAATCTCGCGATCTTCGCCAACGCCACGCCTGACGAACGCTTTTCCACTGCGCACACGGTATGGCCTTCGCTGCGTAAACCGGAGCTGCTGCTGCTCGCCGGTCTGTTTCACGATATCGGTAAAGGCCGCGGCGGCGATCATTCAGAACTGGGCGCGGTCGATGCGCGCGAGTTCTGTCTTGCGCATGGCTTGTCCGAAGCCGATAGCGCATTGATCGAATGGCTGGTGCGCAAGCATCTGCTGATGTCGGTCACCGCGCAGAAACAGGACATCACCGATCCCGGGGTGATCCACCGCTTCGCCGGCGAAGTCGCAGACCGCCAGCGTCTGGATCATCTGTATCTGCTCACCTGCGCCGACATCGCCGGCACATCGCCGAAGCTGTGGAACGCGTGGAAAGACCGGCTGCTCGCGGATCTGCACACCGCCACGCGTTTCGCGCTGCGCCGCGGTCTGGAGCATCCGGTCGCGGCCGATGAGCGCATCGTCGAAAACCAGGCCGTCGCGCGCGGTCTGCTGATCGAACATGGTTTCGACGATGCTGCGGTAGACGCGCTGTTCGCGCGGATGCCGCGCGAGAATTTTCTGCGCAGCCGCCCCGACCAGATCGTCTGGCAGGCCGCCGCACTGCACGGTCGCGCCGACGGCGGGATGGTGGCGCACGCGCGGCTGCTGCGCGGGCGAGGCGGCGGTTACGAAGTTTTCGTGCACACGCCCGACCGCGACGGACTGTTCGCGGCGATCGTCATCACTCTGGACCGGCTGGGCCTGGCGATCCAGCAGGCGCGCGCGCTGGACGGCCCCCAGGCGATGATTTTCGATACGTTCCATGTGCTGCCCAGCGACCCGCAGCACGCGCCGTCAGTCGAACACATCGAAGTGAGTCTGCAGCGCGCATTGTCCGGCGATCTCGATCGGCTGCTGCCGTCGCGTCGCACCCAGCCGCGGCATCTGAAGCATTTCAGGATCGCGCCGCGGATCGGGCTGGAGCCAGCCGCCGACGGTGCGCGCACGCGGATGAGCCTGATCTGCACCGACCGCCCCGGCCTGCTGGCCGATGTCACCCATGTTCTCCGCCAGCAGCGTTTGCGCGTGCACGATGCGCGCATCGCGACCTTCGGCGAACGTGCGGAAGATCTGTTTCTGATCGCCAACGCGGAGGATGCGCCGCTCGACGACGCGCAGGCAGAAGCGCTGCGCGCTGCGCTTCACGCAACGCTGGACAGCGCTGTCCCCGCTTGAACCCATTCCCTACCGACCACGAAGAATCTCCCATCGCATGAACACCGCTTCCGCCACCGAACTGCAGTCCATCATCGACAGCGCATGGGAGCGTCGCGCAGCCCTGAGCGCCGATGAACTTTCCGCCAGCGTACGCCCCGCCGTCGACCGCACCATCGCCGGTCTCGAAGCCGGCGAGTTCCGCGTTGCTGCGCCGGACGGGCAGGGCGGCTGGGCTGTCAACGAATGGCTGAAAAAAGCGGTGCTGCTGTTCTTCCGCACCCAGGAGATGCAGCTGATCGAGGCGCAGCCGGCGCCGTTCTGGGACAAGGTGCCGTCGCGGTTCGAAGGGCTCGATGAAGCGCAGTTTCGCGCCATCGGCGTGCGCGTTGTGCCGGGTGCGATCGCGCGACGCGGCGCGCACATCGGCAAAGACGTGGTGCTGATGCCGAGCTTCGTCAACATCGGCGCCTACGTCGGCGAAGGCACGATGGTGGACACGTGGGCCACGGTCGGCAGCTGCGCGCAGATCGGCAAACACTGCCATCTCTCCGGCGGCGCCGGCATCGGCGGCGTGCTCGAACCGCTGCAGGCCTCGCCGACCATCATCGAAGACCACTGCTTCATCGGCGCGCGTTCGGAAGTGGTCGAAGGTTTCGTGGTCGGCCATCACAGCGTGATCGGCATGGGCGTGTTTCTCGGCCAGAGCACCCGCGTGTACAACCGCGCGACTCGCGAAGTGTCCTACGGATCGGTGCCGCCGGGCAGCGTTGTGGTTTCCGGACAGCTGCCCGCTGCCGACGGCTCGCACTCGCTGTACTGCGCGGTGATCGTCAAGCAGGTGGATGAGAAGACGCGCAGCAAGACTTCGATCAATGAGTTGTTGCGTGGTCTTGCCGATTGAAGCTGGTGTTAATCCCGGGTAGAGCGGCCTTTAGGCCGCTACCTGACTCACGGCAATGTTAAAGCCCGCTCTACCGAGAAATTCGATGACGACTCTCTACGGACTCAACAACTGCGACACCTGCAAAAAAGCCCGCAACTGGCTGAAGCGCTTCGGCATCGCGCACGACTTTATCGACTACCGGGACAACCGCCCGTCGCCGGAGAGATTGCTTGTCTGGAAGGACGCGCTTGGCGGATGGGAGGCGATGATCAACAAATCCTCGACGACATGGCGCACGTTGCCCGAAAACCGCAAGACGCCGATGTCGGACGCCGAGTGGAAGCTGCTGCTGAAAGAATATTCGCAGCTGATCCGTCGGCCGGTAGTGGTCACCGACGACGGTGTGGTCACGCAAGCTTTCAGCGACAATGGTTTCAAGGCCCGGTTTGGAGTAGCGAAATGAATGATGTGCTTGCGCTGACGCAGAACTTGATTGCGCGCCGTTCGGTGACGCCAGACGACGCGGGCTGCCAAGCGGTACTCGCTGAGCGTCTGCAGCGTGCGGGCTTCCACTGCGAACAGCTGCGCTATGGTCAGACCGATAATCTTTGGGCGACGCACGGCACCGATGGCCCCGTGCTGGTGCTGCTGGGTCATACCGATGTGGTGCCGCCGGGACCGCGCGAAGCGTGGAGCAGCGACCCTTTCGAACCCGAGATCCGCGACGGCGTGCTGTATGGCCGCGGTGCTGCCGACATGAAGGGCAGCGTCGCAGCGTTCGTGATCGCGCTGGAGCGTTTCGTCGCAGCGTACCCGCAGCATCGCGGCACGGTGGCGATGCTGGTGACCTCGGACGAAGAGGGCGACGCCACCGACGGTGTGCCGAAAGTCGCGGCACTGTTCCGCGAGCGCGGGCAGCGCATCGATTGGTGCGTCACCGGCGAGCCGTCGTCCAAAACGAAACTCGGCGATCTGCTGCGCGTGGGCCGACGCGGCACGCTGTCGGCAACGCTCACGGTCATAGGCATTCAGGGCCATGTGGCGTATCCCGAAAAGGCGCGCAACCCGATCCATCAAGCGGCGCCGGCGCTGGTCGAACTGTCGACGCGCGCATGGGACACCGGCTACGAAACGTTTCCGCCGACCAGTTTCCAGATCAGCAATGTGCATGCAGGCACCGGCGCCAACAACGTGATTCCGGGCGAACTGCAGGTGGTGTTCAACCTGCGCTACAACCCGACCTGGCGTGCGGAACAGCTTGAACAGGCCTGCGAAACGATATTGGCCGCGCACGGCTTGGAATACGCAATTCGCTGGCATCGCGGCGGCGAGCCGTTCTACACACCGGAAGGCCCGCTGCGCGCGGCCGCGCGCGAAGTGCTGCGCGAGTGCTTCGGTGCACTGCCCGAGGAAAGCACCGCCGGCGGTACCTCCGATGCGCGTTTCATCGCACCATTAGGTGCGCACTGCGTCGAGTTCGGTCCGATCAACGCCAGCATTCACAAGGTCGACGAGCATGTGCTGGTCGCGGATCTCGAACGTCTGCCCGACCTGTATTTCAATCTCATCGAAAGGATGATGGTCCCCGGGTAGAGCGGGCTTCAGCCCGCTGTGTGGCATCCATCATGGGGATCAGCGGGCTGAAGCCCGCTCTACCGCCGCGGTTGCATACGATGCCGAATTCGGGTTAGGGTTGGGTCATGACCTCGCGTTCTGCCGCCGCCCGCAATCTCAACCGCAATCATGTTTGCGCGAATAATCGCGTGAACCTCATGCGGGGTGGTGATCGGGCATAAGCGACAAAACAGGCCTGATACCCAGAAACCCGCGCCCCAAGCGCGGGTTTCGTGCTTTCGGCGCCAGGAAAACCCGCAAAGGAGTTTTACGATGTGTTCGATTCTTGGTGTATTCGATCTTCGCCCCGGTGCCGATCTCGGCCCGCTGCGTCCGCTGGCGTTATCGCTGTCCGCACGGCAGCGCCATCGCGGCCCCGACTGGTCCGGTGTGTATGTGGAGCCGCGCGCGCTGCTGGTGCACGAGCGTCTGGCGATCGTCGACCCCAGCGGTGGCGCGCAGCCGCTGCATTCCGAGGACGGCGATCTCACCCTTGCTGTGAACGGCGAGATCTACAACCATCGCGCGCTGGAAGGCGCCCTGCGCAAGCCGTATGCGTTCCAGACCGGTTCCGACTGCGAAGTGATCAACGCTCTGTATGCCGAGAGTCAGGCCCGCGACAGCGGCGAGATCGGCGCATGGCTCGATCGCCTCAACGGCATCTTCGCATTCGTATTATGGGATCGCGCCGCGGGTCGCTTCGTGATCGCCCGCGACCCGATGGGCGTGTGTCCGCTGTACTGGGGCCACGATGCCGACGGCCGTGTCTGGGTGGCATCGGAAATGAAAGCGCTGGTCCGGGTGTGCGACGATGTCGCGCAGTTTCCGCCGGGGCACTACTTCGACAGTGCTGACGGCCAGCTGCATCGTTACTACGAGCGCGCATGGCGCGACTACGACGCGACCGCAGGCGTGCAGGTCTCTTCGCGCGAGCTGCGCGAAGCCTTCGAGGCCGCCGTGCATCGCCAATTGATGAGCGACGTGCCTTATGGCGTGCTGCTGTCGGGCGGGCTGGATTCTTCGCTGGTCGCCGCCTGCGCCGCGCGTTTCGCCCGCCGCCGCATCGAAGACGGCGACGAGACCGAAGCCTGGTGGCCGCGTCTGCATTCGTTCGCCATCGGTCTGACAGGCTCGCCAGACCTTGCCGCCGCCGAAATCGCGTCCAAAGCGCTGGGCACCGTGCATCACGGCTTCACCTACAGTTTCGAGGAAGGCCTGGACGCGCTGCCGGAAGTGATCCGTCACGTCGAAACCTACGACGTGACCACGATCCGCGCGTCGACGCCCATGTA
>JANOXT010000071.1:0-7055 GCA_031418555.1 Lysobacterales bacterium
AACAGCGGGTGGTCGTCGGCAATCAGGACGGTGGGCATGATATGGCCAGACTCACCGCACCAACCGCTCATCCACTAACGACTTCACCACAGATGGATCGGCGAGTGTCGACGTATCGCCGAGTTGATCGGTTGCGTTCTCTGCGATCTTGCGCAGGATCCGACGCATGATTTTTCCGGAGCGGGTTTTCGGCAATCCCGGCGCCCACTGCAGGAAGTCGGGTGTGGCGATGGGGCCGATTTCCTTGCGCACGTGCGCGACCAATGCCTTGCGCAGGTCTTCGGTCGGCGCTTCACCGGCAATCAGGGTGACGTAGGCGTAGATGCCCTGACCCTTGAGATCGTGGTTGAAGCCGACCACCGCAGCCTCGGCGACTTTCGGATGGGAGACCAGCGCGCTTTCCACTTCTGCGGTGCCGATGCGGTGGCCGCTGACGTTGATCACGTCGTCGACGCGGCCGGTGATCCAGTAATACCCGTCGGCATCGCGACGGCAGCCGTCGCCGGTGAAATACATGCCCGGATACGTTTTGAAATAGGTGTCGATGAAGCGCGGGTGATCGCCGTAGACGCTGCGCATCTGGCCCGGCCATGAATCCAGCAGCACCAGATTGCCTTCGGCTGCGCCTTCCAGCAGCGTTCCCTCTGCATCCACCAGCGCCGGCTGCACGCCGAAAAACGGTGTGCTTGCGGAGCCGGGTTTGAGGTCGGTCGCGCCGGGCAGCGGGGAGATCATGATGCCGCCGGTTTCGGTCTGCCACCAGGTGTCGACGATCGGGCAGCGGCTGTCGCCGACCACCTCGTGATACCAGCGCCACGCTTCGGGATTGATCGGTTCGCCGACGGTGCCGAGCAGACGGATCGACGCGCGCGAGGTTGTCTTCACCGGCGCTTCGCCTTCGCGCATCAGTGCGCGGATCGCGGTGGGCGCGGTGTAGAAAATCGTGACCTGATGTTTGTCGACGACTTCCCAGAAGCGCGAGACGGTCGGGTAGTTCGGCACGCCCTCGAACACGACTGCAGTGGCGCCGTTCGCAAGCGGGCCGTAGGCGATGTAGGTGTGGCCGGTGACCCAGCCGACATCGGCGGTGCACCAATAGATATCGTCTTCGCGCAGATCGAACACGCATGCGTGGGTGTAGCTTGCCCACACCAGATAACCGCCGGTGGTGTGCAGCACACCCTTGGGTTTGCCGGTGCTGCCGGAGGTGTAGAGAATGAACAGCGGATCTTCCGCGTTCATGCGCTCGGGTTCGCAGGTGGTCGATTGATCGTCCACCACCGCGTCGTACCAGCGGTCGCGCGGCATCTGCATGTCGACCGCGCCGCCGGTGTGGCGGATCACCAGCACGGTTTCGACCGAATCGGTGCCGGGCATTTTCAGCGCGGCGTTGACGTTTTCCTTCAGCGGCACGCGCTTGCCGCCGCGCAGGCCTTCGTCTGCGGTGATCACAAGCTTGGTGCCGCAGTCGGCGATGCGATCGGCGATGGACTGCGGCGAAAATCCGCCGAACACCACCGAGTGGATCGCGCCGATCCGCGCGCAGGCCTGCATCGCGACCACCGCGTCGGGAATCATCGGCAGATAAATGGTGACCCGGTCGCCTTTCTTCACGCCGAGATTGCGCAGCGCATTGCCGAGCCTGCACACGCGTTCGTAGAGGTCGCGGTAGCTGATGCGCTGCGACGGCGTGGCCGGATCGTCGGCTTCGAAGATCAATGCAGTTTTATCGCCGCGCGTCGCGAGGTGGCGGTCGAGGCAGTTGACGCTGGCGTTGAGTTCGCCGTCTGCGTACCAGCGGATGTGGAAATCTTCGACCCGATAGCTCACATCTTTGATCCGGGTCGGAAACGTGAACCAGTCCAACCGCTGCGCGACCTTGGCCCAATAGGCGTCGGGGTCGGCGATCGAAGCGGCATAGTCGCGTGCGTAGTCTTCGCGACGGATGCGCGCAGTCGCTGCGAAGGCGTCGGGTACCGGATAGCGGGACGGGGCGTTGACGGTCTGCGACATGAGGAGTTCCTCCGCGGAGTGACGGGAGATGTTGCAGTGCACAGTGTGCCGCAAGCGCGGCGGGCACGCCTGCGACGCGACCTAGACCTTGGTCGTATCTTCGACCAATGGCGAATAGGCGTAGCGCCCCGCCCGGCACAGGCTGCGCTGACCGTGCATCCGTACGCGCCCTTGGGAGGGGTCCACCATGAACGAACGATCGCACAGCCGGCGGCCGTTGATGCTGTCTCTGCTGGTCTGTCTGCTGGCGCCGGGCCTTGCCCTTGCGCAGGCCGTCACGCAGAAGGAACAGGCGCTGGAAGCGCGCGTTGCCGAACTCGAAAAAATCGTCCAGCAATGGGTGTCGCAGCAACAGCAGACCCAGGCTGCCGTCAGCGAAGTGCAGACCGCGCAGGCGCAGGCGCCTGCAGCGAAACCTGTCGACGACGGCAAGCCGAAGATACAGGGCGCGCCGATCCTCACCGCCGCCAATCCGGGCACGCGTTTCTCGTACGGTGGCTTCATCAAACTCGATGCGATGGTCACCGACACCACCGACGGCGAAATCGCCGACGGTAGCGTCGGCCGGCTGTTCTATGTGCCGTCGGCCATTCCGGTCGGCACCCAGGCGATCAACGAAAGCACCGATACCGACATGGGCGCGCAGTTTTCGCGCTTCTGGTTCGCTGCGGACACCGATCTGGATACCGGCGCAAAGCTGAAGAGCTATCTTGAATTCGACCTGTTCGGCGGCGGCAGCATCAACGGCAACGAAGTCTCCACCAACACCTATGGCGTCACCGTGCGCCAGGCCTACGTGAGCTGGACGAATCCCAATGGCGCGCAGTGGTTGGCCGGCCAGACCTGGTCGAACTTCCAGGATGTGGCGTCGCTGCCGGATTCTGTCGATTTCATCGGCCCGACCGAAGGTTCGATCTTCGTGCGCCAGGCGCAGGTGCGTTACACCAAAGGCCCGTGGTCGTTCTCGGTCGAAAACCCCGAGACCACGGTCACCCCGTATCGCGGCGTCGGCACGCGCATCAGCAGCGACGACAATCTGATGCCCGACCTTACCGCGCGCTGGCAGAAGAAGGGTGATTGGGGGCATGTGTCGGTTGCAGGCATGGTCCGCCAGTTCAAGTATCAGAACCCGGCGGCCGGCATCGACGACACCACGACCGGCGCTGCGCTCAGCGTCTCCGGCAAGTTGAACCTCGGTAAAAGCAACGACATCCGCTACATGGCCAGCGCCGGTCGCGGCATCGGCCGTTACCTCGGTCTGGGTGTCGCCAGCGACACCGTGCTTGATGCGGGCGGCAATCTCGAACCCATCGACGGCTACGGCGCGTTCGCGTCGTGGCGGCATGCGTTCTCGCCGAAGCTGCGCAGCAACCTGTTCTACTCGATGGCGGCGTACGACAACGACAAACCGCTCACCGGATTTGCGGTCACCGAACGCGTCGAATCGATGCACGCCAACCTGATCTATTCGCCGCTGCCGAAACTCGATGTCGGTGCAGAACTGATCTGGGGCCGGCGCTCGCTGGAGAACGATCTCGATGGCGATCTGCGCAGGATCCACACGCACGTCAAATACAGCTTCTGACAGCGGCAGCGTCGGATAAGCACGATCCCATTCTGAAGAGGTAACCGATCATGCCCAGCACCACAGCAACAGCGCTCCCCGCGAGCGGCGCAATGACCAGAGAGCACAAAAAGGTCATCTTCGCGTCGAGTCTCGGCACCGTCTTCGAGTGGTACGACTTCTACCTTTACGGATCGCTCGCGGTCCACATCGGCAAGCATTTCTTCAGCGGCCTCAACGACACCAGCCAGTTCATCTTCGCGCTGCTGGCGTTTGCCGCCGGTTTCGCAGTGCGCCCGTTCGGCGCGCTGTTCTTCGGCCGCCTGGGCGACATGATCGGACGCAAATACACGTTCCTGATCACGATCGTCATCATGGGCCTGTCGACATTCCTGGTCGGCGTCCTGCCCGGCTACGCGACCATCGGCATCTTCGCACCGATCATCCTGATCACCCTGCGGCTGTTGCAGGGCCTCGCGCTCGGCGGCGAATATGGCGGCGCCGCGACCTACGTCGCCGAACACGCACCGCACGGTAAACGCGGTCTGTACACCAGCTTCATCCAGACCACGGCGACGCTGGGTCTGTTCATGTCGCTGCTGGTGATCTGGGTGTGTCGCAACTACTTCGGCAAGGATATTTTCGAAGCATGGGGCTGGCGCATTCCGTTCATCGTCTCGGTGCTGTTGTTGGGCGTGTCGGTGTGGATCCGCATGCAGCTCAATGAGTCGCCGCTGTTCCAGCAGATGAAGGCCGAGGGCAAGACCTCGAAAGCGCCGCTCACCGAAAGCTTTCTGTCCAAGAACGGGAAGATTGCGCTGCTCGCGCTGTTCGGCGCTACGGCCGGCCAAGCAGTGGTGTGGTACACCGGCCAGTTCTACGCCCTGTTCTTCATGACCAAAACGCTCAGTGTCGATCCGAACACCGCCGATATCCTGATCGCCATTTCGCTGGCGCTCGCTACGGGCGGCTTTATCCTGTTCGGCTGGCTGTCCGACAAGATCGGCCGCAAGAAGATCGTGATGGCCGGTTGTCTGCTCGCCGCATTGAGCTATTTCCCGGTGTTCAAGGCGCTGATGCACTACGCCAATCCGGCGCTGGAAGCGGCGGTCGCCACCTCGCCCGCGAAAGTGCTGGCCGATCGCGATCATTGCGCACTGCAGTTCGACCCCGTCGGCAAGAAAACCTTCAAGCAGTCGTGCGACATCATCGCGTCGGCCCTGGCGAAGAAGGGTATTCCGTACACCATCGAATCGGCGCCGGCCGGCGCGGTCGCCAGCGTCACCATCGGCGCGACCACGCTGCAGAGCTTCGAAGGCGAGGCGCTGGACAAGGATGCGTTCAAGGCCAAGGCCGATGCGTTCACCAAGCAGCTCGGCGACACGCTGACCGCGGCCGGCTATCCCGCCAAGGCCGACGATGCGCAGATCAATCAACCAATGGTGATCGCCCTGCTCGCCTATCTGGTGCTGCTGGTGACGATGGTCTACGGCCCGATCGCGGCATGGCTGGTCGAGCTGTTCCCGACCCGCATCCGCTACACCTCGATGTCGCTGCCGTACCACATCGGCAACGGCTGGTTCGGCGGGTTCCTGCCCTTCATCGCCTTCACCATTGTGGCTGCCACCGGCAATATCTTCAGCGGTCTGTGGTATCCGATCGGCATCGCGCTGATGACGCTGGTGATCGGTTCGCTGTTTCTGCCCGAAACCAAGGATGTGGATATCACCCGGTAGGAGCGGCTACAGCCGAGATCCGATGGCATCCGTTTGTGCCCAAACCAATGTGCAGACACAAAGACGCCAGCGAAAGCCTAATGCCAGTCAGTCAAGCCTGATTGGCGTGATTCACGGCGGGCGTTTTTTCTGCCTTCCTTCAACCTCAGGTTGAGGGGAGGGTTGGGGGAGGGGGGCTTTGACGCACAAGAGCACCCACACCCAATCTCCCCCTGCGCTTCGCGCGCAAAGGGAGAAGAAGTGTGACGTGACGATCCGCAAACGTGGCGAAGCTTAACTGACTGGCATTAGGCGAAAGCCGGCGGTTTCATGCGGAGACTTCGGTTTATCGAACCGCATTGTCGGACTTCCGCGACACCAGCTTGGCGGCCACAATCCCGGCTTCGTACAGCAGGCACATCGGGATCGCCAGCAGCAGCTGCGAGAAAATATCGGGCGGCGTGATCACCGCGGCGACGATGAAAATGCCGACCACCGCGTAGCCGCGCCATTCGGACAGCTGTCTGGGCGTGACCCACCCCAGCAGCACCAGAATGACCAGCGCCACCGGGAGCTCGAAGCTGGTGCCGAAGGCGAGGAACAGCACCGAGACGAAATCCAGATATTCCTGCGGGTCGGGCGTGACCGCGATGATGTTGGAGCTGAACTTGACCAGAAACCCGAACACGCTGGGCAGCACCAGGAAATAAGCGAAGGCGCAGCCCCCGTAGAACAGCAGCAACGCCGACAGCAACAGGGGCAGGGCGAGGCGTTTTTCGCGCTTGTACAGGCCGGGCGCGACGAAGGCCCAGGCCTGATAGAGCAACCACGGTGCGGTGATCAGCGCGGCGACGAAGAACGACATCTTCAGCGGCGCCATGAACGGCGAGGTGACGCCGCGCGCCACCAGCAGCGAGCCCTTGGGCAGCAGCGCCAGCAGCGGCGAGGCGATCCATTCGTAGAGTCGGGTCGCGAACGGCAGCAGCGCGATGAACACGATCCCAAGACCGGCGATCGCGCGGATCAAGCGCGCGCGCAGTTCGATGAGATGCGCGAACAGACCGGTTTCGGCGCCTTCGTGCGTCTCCGGATCGATACCGCGATCAGCGTCGGACATCGCTGCCTTCGTCGTTGTTTTCGTCATGGATAACGCCGTCACGGGCGATGTCGTCAAGGCTGCTGTCGCCGAGCAGGCGCGTGTCTTCGCTGTCGATCAGCGCGGTGTTGTCGTCCAGCGCGGGCGCCGCGCCGCGTTCGATCTGCGCGTGCATGGCGTCGTACTCGCGCCGCGCTTCGGCTTCGGCCGCGCGCATGTCGGCCCCGATATCGGCCACCGTCTGGCGGGTGTCGCGTACGGTGCGCTGCAGCTCTTCGGACGCCAGCTCGCGCTCCAGCTCGCTCTTCACCGAATACCACTGCGCGCGCGCGCGGCGCACCCACAGCCCGGCGAAGCGTGCGGCCTTGGGCAGGCGCTCGGGGCCGAGCACCACCAAGGCGACGATCGCGGTGAGGAAAAGTTCGGAAAATCCGATATCGAACATGGAGGCGTCGTAAGGAATGCGGCGCGGGGCCGGCCGCGATGGGCCGGCGTCCTTGTCGCATCAGCCGCAGTCAGCGCGGAACGTTGTCGTCGCTGCGCTGCGACTCACTGGAAGATTCATGCTTCGACTGGTCGTTCAGCTGCGCCGGTTTTTCGTCATCGTCGCGCATGCCTTTCTTGAACTCCTTGACCGCGCTGCCCACGTCCTTGGCGCCGCTGGTCA
>JANOXT010000072.1:0-1787 GCA_031418555.1 Lysobacterales bacterium
TTCGAAAACCTCGCCGACTTCCCCGCCCCCATCGGCATCGGCACCGCCATCGGCTCCATGCTGTTCAGTGCCTTTATCGGCCTGGCCTTCGGGAGCTATCCGGCGGTGCGGGCATCGAGACTGTCACCGATTGAGGCGCTCAGGAGCGAGTGAGGGGGGGGTGACCTATAGCGACGCGCATATCGAACCCGGCCCTGTCACATCCGAATGCCGCCGAACGCGCAGCACGGTGGAGTTCATAGGGCAAAAAAACCGAAGCTAATTACAAGAGCTACGGCTATGAGAATAAGCATTGAAAAAGTCGTAAACGGGTAATTGTATTTATATGACGCGGGTTAGGGTCAATCCGGAGCTTATGGTTTGGGCGCGACAGCGTGCCGGACTTGAGACCACTGACCTTGAGCATCGGTTTCCCAAGATCACCGCTTGGGAGGCGGAGGAGGTCCAGCCGACCATCAAGCAGCTCGAGGATTTCGCTCGTGCTGTGCATGTACCGTTTGGCTATTTGTTCCTTCCTGCTCCCCCGAATGAACCTATGCCCATCCCCGACTTTCGCACTTTAGATGGTCGCGGTGTGCGCCGCCCCAGCCCTGAGTTGCTCGATATGGTGTATGCGTGTCAGGAGCGCCAAAGTTGGTACAAGGAGTTTTCCCTGACCACCCGCCAGTCTGAAGCTGAATTCGTCGGAAGCGCTCGATTGCAAGATGGGCCCGTAGCAGTCGCTGCCAGCATGGCAGAAATCTTGAATTTTGATCTTGGAGCACGCGCCGCATGCCGCACATGGGAAGAGGCGTTGCGGCTGTTCATTGCTCAGGCCGACAGCATCGGCGTATTAGTCATGGTGAGCGGGGTTGTGCTCAGCAACAACAATCGCAAGCTCGATCCGGAGGAGTTTCGCGGATTTGCGCTGGCGGACCGACGCGCACCACTGATCTTCGTCAATGGGTCGGACAGTAAATCGGCCCAGATGTTCACCCTGGCTCACGAACTGGCGCACCTGTGGCTGGGTTCGACGGCAGTGTCCGATGCGAGCGCTGCGCCCAACGGCGGGCATCGCCGCGAAGAGGTATGGTGCAACGCGGTTGCCGCAGAATTGCTGGTTCCACTCGCGGCGCTACGCAATGACCTGCTGCATGATGAAACAGTTGAACATGTCGTGGGTAGGTTGACGCGCCGCTACAAGGTGAGCAGCCTCGTCATCCTCCGGCGCTTGCTGGACGCTGGCTGGCTGGATCGTGCTGCTTTCGATGTGGCCTGGGCTGCAGAACGCGCACGCCTGCGGGCGCTTGCAGAACGTAGCGGAGGCGGCGGCGATTTCTATCGGACCACGCTTTCGCGGGTGAGTCGCCGCTTTGCTCGTGCGTTGGTCGAAAGCACCCTGGAAGGGCAGACGCTATACCGGGATGCATTTCGGATGCTTGGCGTCGCCAAGACCGAAACCTTCAACCACATCGGGCAAGAAGTGGGGGTCCTCGTTTGACCAAGTTCCTGCTTGACGCCAACGTTTTCATTCAAGCCAAGAACCTTCATTACGGATTTGATTTCTGTCCGGCCTTCTGGGATTGGCTGGTTGCCCAAAACGCTAATGGAACCGTCGCAAGCATTGAAAAGGTCAGCGATGAACTCGTAGGCGGTGGGGATGAACTCTCTGATTGGGCCAGCACACAAGGCAAAGCCTTTTTTCTGCCACCAGACGATCAGGTATTGCCTGCGCTTGCACGAGTAAGCGCTTGGGCAACTGGTCAAAATTATGAGCCTGCGGCAATCGCCACGTTTCTACAGGTTGC
>JANOXT010000073.1:0-2700 GCA_031418555.1 Lysobacterales bacterium
GAAAGCTGCTGTAAAGAAAGCTGCTGTAAAGAAAGTAATTTCCAAAAAGCCGGCTGCAAAGAAAACCGTTCCGAAAAAGGCAGCGCTCAAAAAAGCAGCGTCTGCGACCCCCAGACTTTCGCGCGCAGCCGCCAAGCCTGCAGTCAAGCGCGCAGCGCGTCAGGCAATCGCCGCGATCGCGATGCCCGAACCGCTGAAGCCGATGCCTGCCGCCAGAACTGCGAAGAGGAAGCGCTGACATGTACACCCCTTTCGATGTCCGCCCTGATCAATTGGCCGAGGAAGCGGCCAAAGTGCAGCAGAAGCTGGGCGCAGGCCTCGCGACGCTGCGCGACATGGGCGATGTGCACTACGGCGTCACCGCGAAAGAAGAGGTCTGGCGCGACGGCAAGGTCGTCCTGTATCGCTTCAAAGGCGAACGGGCACCCACGGCGAAGATCCCGCTGCTGATCTGCTACGCGCTGGTCAACCGGCCCTACATGGTCGATCTGCAGGACGACCGCTCGCTGGTGAAGAATCTGCTGGCGCTTGGCGAAGACGTGTATCTCATCGACTGGGGCTATACCGACCGTTCCGATCGTTTCCTCACGCTGGAAGACTACATCGAGCGTTTCCTCGGCGGCGCGGTCGATCATCTGCGCCATACGCATCGTCTGGATGCAATCAATCTGCTGGGCATCTGCCAGGGCGGCGCGTTTTCGCTGACCTACAGCGCGCTGCATCCGGACCGCATCAAAAACCTCATCACCATGGTCACGCCGGTGGATTTCCATACCGACGACAACATGCTGTCGAACTGGACCCGCGGGCTGGATATCGATCTGTTCGTCGATACCTTGGGCAACGTGCCTGCAGACATGATGAATCTCTGCTACCTCATGCTCAAACCGTATCGGCTGTTCGTGCAGAAGTATGTCGGCATGGTCGATATTCTCGACGACAGGAAAGCGATGGAGGATTTCCTGCGCATGGAGAAGTGGATCTTCGATTCGCCCGATCAGGCCGGCGAAGCCTTCCGGCAGTTCATCAAGCAGTATTATCAGGCCAACGGTTTTGTGAATGGCGGTATCGAGATCGGCGGACGCGCGGTGGATCTGGGGTTCGTCGACATGCCGGTGCTGAATATCTACGCAGAACAGGACCACCTGGTGCCGCCGTCGGCTTCCAAACCCATGAAGGGCCTGGTCGCCAGCACCGATTATTCTGAAGTGTCTTTCCGCGGCGGCCATATCGGCATCTACGTCTCGGGACGCGCGCAAAAAGAAGTGCCATCGGCGATTTACGATTGGCTTGCGAAGAGGGCGCGATGAAAATGCCGAAATTTACCCAGGTATCGATTTTCACGGTTGCGACCACAGTCGCGATGGCGATGGGCGGTGTGGCTGTCGCCGCACCCACCGCAAAAGCGCAGGGTGAGATCGATGCGCTGATCGCCGGCCTGGGTACGTCCGGCTGCCAGTTCGAGCGCAATGGCAGTTGGCACGATGCCAAAGCTGCGCGCGATCACTTACAGAAAAAGTACACATATCTGCGCAAGCACGACATGGCCGATACTGCGGAATTGTTCATCGAACGCGGTGCGAGCAAGAGCAGCATGAGCGGCAAGCCCTATCGCGTGCGCTGCCAGGGCAAGGCGCCCGAAACTGCCGAGCGCTGGTTCAAACAGCGGCTGCAGATCTTGCGCGCAGCGCCGACGCACTGACCAAGCTTTGCCGAAAGCTGATGCGGGCATGACAGCTGGTGTGGGCATGTTTCGGACCGGCGTTCTAAAAAACACACGCGGCGCGTTTTTCAATCACTTGCTGGACCATTGCGGCAATCATTCCGTCGAGGTGCTTATGACAGAAATCCGAACGCTCGCCCGTAGTCGCAGTGACCGCGTGCTGGCGGGTGTCGTTGCAGGCATCGCCGTCCGTTTCGGCTGGAGCCCGACCTGGCTGCGGGTGGCCTATGTGCTGCTTTCGGCGCTGTCGGCGGCGTTTCCCGGGATTCTGGTCTATCTGGTGCTGTGGTTGTTGATGCCCGAAGAGGACGCCGCTTGAATCGTTGGCAACGCATGGGATTGCTTATGTTGGGTGTGCTGTGGACCTTGCCAAACAGTCTGATCGGCGCAACGGCGGGTCTGTTGGCGATGCCTTTCGGTGCCCGGCCGAAGTTTTGCAAACGCGATCTGGCGCTGGTCTTCCACGGCTTTCCGATGGGACCGGGCGGTGCGATGACGCTGGGAAATGTGATGCTGAGTACCCACCAGAATCTCGATGCACTGTGCACCACCTACGCGCACCGCGCGGGTTGGTGCGTCCATCCAAAAACCCGGATCGGCGATCACGAGCGTGCGCATGTGTTGCAGTACATGACGCTGGGTCCGCTGTTCCTGCCGCTGTATCTGCTGTTCGGCGGCGTCAGCGTACGCAATTGTTTCGAGCGCGCTGCCGACCGATACGCGCTGACCGGCCGCGGCTGGTGGCCGTGGTTGAAGGTGAATTCAAAGGCATCGGTGATAGGCAGCGTGTAATCGCTGGGCTATCTGCTCAGATCGGGCATCTATCGAAGCAGGCTGAATTGCAAAGCGGGCTGGGCTGAAAAGCCCAGCGATGTTTAAGGCGATGCTGTGCTTTTCAGCAAATCATGAGTCGAAGTAGGCTGGGCTGAAAAGCCCAGCAATCGATTTACGGCGACGCTGGGCTTTTCAGCCCAGCC
>JANOXT010000074.1:0-9010 GCA_031418555.1 Lysobacterales bacterium
CTGGTCACGTCGCGACAGGCTGAGGCCAGTCTTTCCGGAAAGCGTCGCGACTTGACCAGCCTTCGGCTGTTGAAAGCCGTCGCTCCTACAATAAAACATCATGACCGTATCACCGCTCAGTTAGACTTCAAAGTGGGCGACGTAAGTTTTAATGCGATGACAAAAGCGCTGTGTGTGGGCTATCGCGGCTCCCGCCGCTCCCACAGGAATCATGCTTTTTTTGCGAGCGACAGCGGTTATTCCGCAGCGGCAGCCGCTTCGCGATGGACCACGACCAGCTGCACCGCATCGCCGCCGCGCCAGTCGTCCGGCTGCAGGCGGTAAGCGATACGCGAGCGTCGGGCCGGCGGCTCGCCGGTCCAGCCGCTGAAGTGGATCGCATTCAATCGCTGCGCACCGGCACCCGGCCACGACAGTTCGAGCTTGAGATGCTGCTCGCCCAGAATTTTCCAGCCGACGACATCGAACTCGTCGTCGAACAACGGCTCAGAAAACCCCTGCCCCCAAGGCCCACCGTCCCTCAGGGCCAGCGCAGTGTCGATGCCGCAGGCATCAGGAGGCATTCCGCCATCGCTGAGAATCACGTCCTGCAGCAGTTCCGGCGACAGCATCGCCGCCGCGCAGCGCTCGAATGCACTCTGAAAACGCGGCAGATCGGTCAGCCGCAGACTCAATCCTGCGGCCATCGCGTGGCCGCCGAATTTTTCGATCAATCCAGGATGCTGCGCATCGACCGCCGCAAGCGCATCGCGGATATGGAAGCCTGGAATCGAGCGCGCGGAACCCCGCAGCTGATCGCTGCCGGTATCGCTGGGCGCGAAGGCGATCGCCGGGCGATGCACGCGTTCCTTGATTTTGGATGCGACCAGACCGACCACGCCAGGATGCCAGTCTTCGCGATACAGGCAGACCGTGGCGCGGCCGGCGTCGATATCGAACGACAGCGCGGCGATCGCGGATTCGGCATCGCCGACCATCTGCTGCTGCACGCCGCGACGCTCGGCGTTGATCCCGTCGAGCACTTCGGCCAGTTCGCGTGCGCGGCCGGGGTCGTCGCAGAGCAGGCATTCGATGCCGAGCGCCATGTCCTCCAGACGGCCTGCGGCGTTGATCCGCGGCGCCATCGCAAACCCGATGTCGCTGGCGGTCAGCGTCGCCGCGTGCCTGCGCGAGACTTCGATCAGCGCGCGCAGACCCGCGCAGCCGTGACCGGCGCGCAGTCTGCGCAAGCCTGCCGCGACCAGCGCGCGGTTGTTGGCGTCGAGCGGCACCAGATCGGCGACGGTGCCGACCGCGACCAGATCCAGCAGCACCGATAGATCCGGCGGAGCGTCGCCGAGGCGCCCGCTGTCGCGCAGATGACGACGCAGCGCGAGCAGCACGTAGAACATCACGCCCACACCCGCGAGGGATTTGCTCGGAAATGCGTCATCCGGAAGATTCGGGTCGACGATGACGTCGGCAGGTGGCAAGTGCTCGCCCGGCAGATGATGATCGGTGACCAGGACCTGCCAGCCGTACGCTTTCGCCGCCGCGATGCCCGCGTGACACGCGATGCCGTGATCAACGGTGACCAGCAGATCGGGCCGCATCGCGACCAGTTCTTCGACCAGCGCCGGCGACAGGCCGTAGCCGTGGACCATGCGATTGGGCACCGCATACGACACCTGCGACGCACCGAGCATCCGCAGGCCGCGCACCGCGACCGCACACGCTGTGGCGCCGTCGCAGTCGAAATCGCCGACCACCACGATGTGCCGGCCGGCCGCCATCGTGTCCGCAAGCAGCTGCGCTGCGGCATCGATACCCAGCAGCGCATCCGGCGGCAACAGCTGGGCCAGACGCGGCTGCGCAAGCGCATAGCTGTGCGCACCGCGGCCGGCATAGACACGGCGCAGCAGCGGCGACAGCTGCGGCGGCCAGTCGCCCTGCTGATCGAACGCAGCAGAGGTGTCGCGACGCTGGATCGTGCGCGTCATGCCGGATCCCGCGCCGGCGACTGCGATGCAGCAGGCATCGACCAGGCACCGCGCCAGAAACGCCAGCGCTGTGCGGACGCGAGCTGAAGCCGGCTACCGTCGGCGGCGTCGAGCATCAGCGTCTTCACGCGATCCGCATGCAGGGCGCGCAGCGCAGGCAGCAGCCAGTCGCGCTGCAGCGTGGCGAAGTCGCGAATCCGGCGCAGATCGTAAAGCGCGGTCGTGCCATCGATGGAGGATGCGTTATCGAAATGCTGCGGCAGCGGCTGCGACGTTCCGCCTGCGATGCCCATCGCTGCCTGGATCAGATCGTCGTCGCTGAAAGCATGCTGGGCGTCCGCAAGAAGGCGATCCGGCAACACACCGCCACCCCACACCCACAGCGCATTGATGGTCACCAGGCCGCGTTCGGCGCGCTGCGCATTCCACGGATGGTTGTGCAGCACAATCTGCACCTCGCTGAGCAATGCGCGCCAGCGGCGCCCTTCCGGACCGTCGGGCTGATGCTCGAACAGATCCTCGCCCAGCGCCTCGTCGGGCGCGCTGAACTGCGGAAACTTCGCTTCGCGCAGCAACCGCAGATACCAGCGCGACGGCCTCGGTGCATCCAGCGCAAAGCCGCTGTCGCCGAACACCGGCTTGAGTGCCGGCAGCAGGGCAGCGGCATCGTCCTGCGACAGCGACAGCCGCTCGCCGATTCCCAACAGACGCGCGCCGGTCATGTCCGGCCGCACATGCGCCGGATCGGCGCGCAGCCATGCGGCGCCTGCGGCATCGCCGACATCGTGCTGGCGGGTGATGGCGGCCGGCGCCCAGCGCGCGGGCGTCGCGCTGAAATGACGGGTCAGCTGCGCATCTCCGCCGGTGTCGCCCGGCGCGCCCGCGTTGCCGCGCCCGAAGGCTTTGGCAAGCTCCGCAGAAACGCTCTGGCGACCGAAGACCGACCATGCAGGCAGCAGGACAATAGCGCGCAGCATCGTCGCCGATCCGCCGTCAACCTTCGTACGCGACCTTCATCAATTCGTACTCGCGCTTGCCGGCAGGCGCATCGATTTCGACCACGTCGCCTTCGTGCTTGCCGATCAGCGCGCGCGCGATCGGCGAGGAAATCGCGATGAGACCAAGCTTGATGTCGGCTTCGAGGTCGCCGACGATCTGGTAG
The DNA here is from genome assembly GCA_031418555.1 of Lysobacterales bacterium. GTDB lineage: Bacteria > Pseudomonadota > Gammaproteobacteria > Xanthomonadales > Xanthomonadaceae > Lysobacter_I. The sequence goes on from JANOXT010000074.1 coordinate 3,142, forward strand.
CGCTTTTCTTCCTCGCTGTCGACGTCGGTCAGGGTCACGGTGGCACCGAACACTACGCGGCTGCCGGCGTTCAATATCGAGATATCGATCACCTGCGCCTGCGACAGCTCGGCTTCAAGCTGCTTGATGCGGCCTTCGATGAAGCCCTGCTGTTCGCGCGCGGCGTGGTATTCGGCGTTTTCCTTGAGGTCGCCGTGGGCGCGGGCTTCGGCGATCGCGCCGATCACCGCCGGGCGCTGCACGCTCTTCAGCTGTTCCAGCTCGGCGCGCAGGCGCTGCGCGCCTTTCATGGTCAGTGGTGCTCGACTCATTGGATCTTCCTGGACAGTATCGTGTGTGTATGTGAAAACGACGGAAACCGCCGTTGTCTCGAAATTTCGCAACGCTCAGCGTGCAGTTGCCAAGTGCGTGGCGAAAGCATCGGAAAGCGCCTCGCCGAACTCAGCATAACTCGCCCGCGATGGATGGAAACCGTCGGCGGAGAATTTGTCCGGCTGCGGGTCGAAATCAAGCGCTACGAACAGCATGTTGTCGCGAAGCGCGATTTCGCGACGGGCCAGCGTATCGAAAGTTTGCCGCGCAGGCCAAACAGCCAGCGCAGCGGAAACGGCAGCAGCGGAAAGCCTTCCAGCGGCGGAATGCCGGCCAGCAGAATCGTGGCCTGCGGAAAGCGCTGGCGCAGCGCGTCCAGAAAACCGCCTAGCGCGTCGGCCCAACGTCCGGAGCGGTACAGCCCAGTGATGTCGTTGACGCCGACCGACACGACGACCGCATCGTAAGATTCAACCGGCACGGCCGGCAGCAACTGCAAGCGGACCTTGTCCACGCCGGCACCGATCTTGCCGTTTGCGCGCCATGCGACCGTCCGCGCAAGCCGGTGCGACAGCGCCGCGGCCGTCGCACCTGCAAGCGCGCCATCCATGGTGCCCGCACCGACGCCCGCGACGATGGAATCGCCGATGGCCAGAATCCGTAGCTGCGGCGCATCGGTGCCGCAGACGCCGGCGTTGGCACCGCTGGCCCCGGCGAAACGCGGCGCAGTGCGCCGCACCCGCAGCGTCTGCGGAATCACCAGCGGAAACAGCATCCAGAACAGTGCGCGACGCATGCGATGCCGCTCAGTGTCCGGGCAACAGCTGGCGGTGCAATTCCTGCAGCGAGAGCACCGGACCGGTATCGCGATATTCCAGGGAATGCAGCAGGGCCTTCGCGCCGGAGATGGTGGTCGAATACGTCACCCGGTGCTGCAGCGCCTCGCGCCGGATCGAAAACGAATCGGCGATCGCCTGTTTGCCTTCGGTGGTGTTGACGATGTAAGCGATCTCGCCGTTCTTGATCCGGTCGACGATATGCGGGCGGCCTTCGCCCACTTTGTTGATCACCTCGCAGACGATGCCATGTTCGCCCAGCCACGCCGCGGTGCCGCGTGTGGCGACCAGGTCATAACCGCGACGGATCAATTCCTCGGCCACCGCCAGCACCCGCTGTTTGTCGGGGTCGCGCACCGAAATGAACGCTTTTCCGACCGGCGGCGCCTTGATGCCGGCGGCTTCCTGCGCGCGCGCGAACGCGGCGCCGAAGTTGCGGCCAACGCCCATCACTTCGCCGGTGGAGCGCATCTCGGGGCCGAGAATCGGATCGACGTTCTGGAATTTCGCGAACGGGAAAATCGCTTCCTTCACCGAATAATAATCCGGCACGATTTCCTTCAGTGCGCCCTGCTCCGCCAGCGTCTTGCCGGCCATGCAGCGCGCTGCGATCTTCGCCAGCGGCATGCCGGTGGCCTTGGACACGAACGGCACCGTGCGCGAGGCGCGCGGGTTCACTTCAAGCAGGAAGATGGTGTCGCGTCCGTCACTGCCGTCATCAGGTGTGGCGGTCTGGATCGCAAACTGGGTGTTCATCAGCCCGACGACCTTGAGCGCCTTGGCCAGCGCGACGACCTGTTCGCGCAGTTTGGCCTGCGTCTGTGCAGACAGCGAATATGGCGGCAGCGAACACGAAGAATCGCCGGAATGCACGCCGGCTTCTTCGATATGCTCCATCACTCCGCCGATCAATACATGGCCGTCCTTGTCGGCGATGACATCGACGTCGACTTCGACCGCGTGATCGAGGAAGCGGTCCAGCAGCACCGGCGAATCGTTCGAGACTCTCACCGCATCGCGGATGTAGCGCGACAGATCGGCATCGGAATACACCACTTCCATCGCCCGGCCGCCCAGCACATAGCTGGGGCGCACCACCAACGGATAGCCGATCTCGCGCGCCAGCGCCAACGCTTCGTCGGCGTTGCGCGCGGTGCGGTTCGCCGGCTGCAGCAGGCCGAGCTTTTCGACCAGCTTCTGGAAACGTTCGCGGTCTTCGGCCAGATCGATGGAATCCGGCGAGGTGCCGATCACCGGCACGCCGTTGGCTTCCAGCGCCTGCGCCAGCTTCAGCGGCGTCTGTCCGCCGTACTGCACGATCACGCCCTTGGGTTTCTCCAGCTCGACGATTTCCAGCACATCTTCCAGCGTCAGCGACTCGAAATACAGGCGATCCGACGTGTCGTAATCGGTGGACACGGTTTCCGGATTGCAGTTGACCATGATGGTTTCATAGCCGTCTTCGCGCAGCGCCAACGCCGCATGCACGCAGCAGTAGTCGAACTCGATGCCCTGCCCGATCCGGTTCGGGCCGCCGCCCAGCACCATGATCTTGTCGCGCGAGGTGGGCGCGGCTTCGCATTCGTCCTCGTAGGTCGAATACAGATACGCGGTGGTGGTCGCGAACTCGGCGGCGCAGGAATCCACGCGCTTGTACACCGGGCGCACGTTGAAGGCTTTACGCAGCGCGCGTACCGCGGTTTCGTTGGTACCGGCCAGCTGCGCGAGGCGCGCGTCGGAGAAGCCCTTGCGTTTGAGCGCGCGCAGACGTTTGGCATCCAGACCTTCAAGCCCGGCGGCGGCGACATCGCGCTCGCAGGCGATGAGTTCTTCGATCTGATCGAGAAACCACGGGTCGACGAAAGACAGCGCGTGCACCTCTTCCACCGACATGCCGGCGCGGAACGCATCCGCGAGATAGAACATGCGCTCGGGGCCGGCTTCCTTCACTTCGCGGCGCAGGCGGGCCATGCCCTCATCGGTGCGCAGGTCGAGGTCAGTCGGATCGAGGCCAACCTTGCCGGTTTCCAGGCCACGCAGCGCTTTCTGCAGCGATTCCTGGAACGTGCGGCCGATCGCCATCACTTCGCCGACCGACTTCATCTGCGTGGTCAAACGCGCATCGGCGGTCGGGAATTTCTCGAACGCGAAGCGCGGAATCTTGGTCACCACATAATCGATGCTGGGCTCGAACGACGCCGGGGTCAGGCCATTGGTGATTTCGTTCTTCAGTTCGTCCAAGGTGTAACCGATCGCCAGCTTGGCGGCGACCTTGGCAATCGGAAAGCCGGTGGCTTTCGAGGCCAGCGCCGACGAACGCGACACGCGCGGATTCATCTCGATGACCACGACGCGGCCGTTGTGCGCATTGATGCCGAACTGCACGTTGGAACCGCCGGTATCCACGCCGATCTTGCGCAGCACCGCGATGCTGGCGTCGCGCAGCCGCTGGTATTCCTTGTCGGTGAGCGTCTGCGCCGGCGCGACGGTGATGCTGTCGCCGGTATGCACACCCATCGGGTCGAGATTCTCGATCGAGCAGACGATGATGCAGTTGTCCGCAGTGTCGCGCACCACCTCCATCTCGAATTCCTTCCAGCCCAGCACCGACTCTTCGACCAGCACTTCGGTGGTCGGCGACAGGTCCAGGCCGCGTTTGACGATATCGATCAGCTCTTCGCGGTTGTAGGCGATGCCGCCGCCGCTGCCGCCCAGGGTGAAGCTGGGGCGGATGATGGTGGGATAGCCGACGCGCGACTGGATATCCAGCGCCTGTTCCAGCGTGCGCGCGATCTCGGCCTTCGGGCACTCCAGACCGATCTCTTTCATCGCGATCCGGAACAGCTCGCGGTCTTCAGCCATGCGGATCGCTTCGCGCGACGCGCCGATCAATTCGACGCCGTATTTTTCCAGCACGCCGTTGTCGGCGAGGTCCAGCGCGCAATTCAGCGCAGTCTGGCCACCCATCGTCGGCAGCAGCGCGTCGGGCTTTTCCTTGGCAATGATCTTCTCGACCGTGCGCCAGTTGATCGGCTCGATGTAGACCGCATCGGCCATCTGCGGGTCGGTCATGATGGTCGCGGGGTTGCTGTTGACCAGCACCACGCGATAGCCCTCATCGCGCAGCGCTTTGCAGGCCTGCGCGCCGGAATAGTCGAATTCGCAGGCTTGGCCGATCACAATCGGCCCAGCGCCGATGATCAGCACAGTCTTGATGTCGGTGCGTTTAGGCATAGCGTCCTCAGTACATGCGGTCTTGCCACCGTTGCGACGGCAGCCAGGTGATTCTGTTTTCGTCTTCGGCGTCCACGCCGCCGGCCTTGACGGCGGCGAATACGGCGGCACGCATGTCGCTCCAGCTTTCAGCCTTGGCGCCGATGCGCGCACCCAGCAGGTTGTTGTGCGCATCCATCGCCCGCGCAGCGTCGCCGCGACCGCCGTTTTCCATCACTGCAGTGACCCACGCCACCCAGCGCGGTGAACCGGTGTAGGCCACGGTCGCACTGGCGAGGCTGTGACGGTAGGCATCGCGCGGGCCGTTGCGCCCGCCGGGCAGATCGGAACGCAGCGTGGTCGCGTAGACCGAGGCCAACACGAACATCGGATACAGCGCGGATAAGCAGATGGCGATGATGCCCCTGCGCAGCCAGCGACGACGCGTGATGTTCGCCATCACGCCGATGCCATCATCGCCACGAACCGGTCGAACAGCGGCGAGACATCGTGCGGGCCGGGGCTGGCTTCCGGATGTCCCTGAAAACTGAAGGCGGGCGCATCGGTCAAGGCAATGCCCTGATTGCTGCCGTCGAACAGCGAACGATGGGTGACGCGCACATTCGCCGGCAGCGTGGTTTCATCGATGGCGAAGCCGTGGTTCTGCGAGGTGATCATCACCCGCTTGCTGTCGAGGTCGATCACCGGATGATTGGCGCCGTGGTGGCCGAATTTCATTTTCAGCGTCTGCGCGCCGGAGGCCAGACCCAGCAACTGGTGGCCGAGACAGATGCCGAACGTGGGCACCTTGCGATCGATGAAGGTGCGGATCGCTTCGATCGCGTAATCGCAGGGCGCCGGATCGCCCGGGCCGTTGGAGAGAAACACACCGTCGGGATTCAGCGCCAGCACCTCGGCCGCGGAGGTCTGTGCGGGCACCACGATCACGTCGCAGCCGCGCTCGGCGAGCATGCGCAGAATGTTGCGCTTCACGCCGAAATCGTAGGCGACGACTTTGAACTTCGGTTCGGCGGACACGAACGCATTGTGGTCGAGATCGAGCTGACCCTCGCGCCAGACGAAACGTTCGCCGGTGCTGACCACTTTGGCAAGATCCATCCCCTTGAGACCCGGGAATTTGCGTGCGGCTTCGAGAGCTTTCTCAACGTCGATGTTTCCCGCCATCACCGCGCCGTTCTGGGCGCCGCGATCGCGCAGCATGCGCGTCAGTTTGCGGGTGTCGATTTCGGAAATCGCGACGATACCGCGCGCCTTCAGCCATTCCGGCAGCGCGACCTGGCTGCGCCAGCTGCTGGGCCGGCGCGGCACGTTGCGCACGATCAGGCCGGATGCCCAGACCTTGCCGGCCTCATCGTCGAGGTCGGTACAGCCAGTGTTGCCGATGTGGGGATAGGTCAGGGTGACCAGCTGACGGGCGTAGGACGGATCGGTCAGGACTTCCTGATATCCAGTCATGGCCGTATTGAAAACGACCTCGCCGACGGACA
>JANOXT010000075.1:0-3926 GCA_031418555.1 Lysobacterales bacterium
CCGGAAAGTTCGGAAGGGTAGTGCTTCATGCGCGAACCCAGACCGACCCGCGCCAGCGATTCCTCGATACGCTTGCGGCGCTCGGCCGCCGACATGCCGCGATAGCGCAGCGGCGCGTCGACGTTGTCGAACAGGTTCAGATCGGGAATCAGATTGAAGCTCTGGAAGATGAAGCCGATCTTGCGGTTGCGCAGCTTCGAGCGCGCATCGTCGCCGAGCTTGCTCACGTCTTCGCCGTCCAGCAGATAGGTGCCGCCGGTGAATTCTTCCAGCAATCCAGCGATGTTGAGGAATGTGGTCTTGCCCGAGCCCGATGGCCCGGTAACCGCCATGAACTCGCCCTCGCGCACGTGCAGATCCAGCGCGCGCAGCGCATGGGTTTCGACCAGCTCGGTGCGATAGACCTTGGTGACGCCTTGCATGTGCAGCATGGGAAACTCCGTGATTATTGTTGTGGGAGCGACGGAAGTCGCGAATGTAGGAGCGGCTTCAGCCGCGAGTTTTTTGGCGGAAAAAACCAGATCCCTCCGTCCGCTTCGCAGGCGTTCGGGATGACCGTGTTTTCGGCTGTTGATGGCACGCCATGCGTGAGTAGCGAATACGAGCATGATCATTCTCCCGAGATACGAATACGTTCGGCATCGCCGAACTGGTCGCTGCCGGACACCACGATGCGGTCGCCGACTTTGGCGCCATCGACAATCTCCACCGCGCCCAAGCTGCTGACGCCGGTGCGCAGCGGGCGCTTCACGGCGATGTTGCCGTCCATGACGTAGGCGAACTGGCCGCCGCCCTGTTCCAGAAACGGCCCGCGTTCGACATTCAGCACGTTCTTGCGCGTATCCAGCACGATGCGCGCGCTGAGCCGCTGGTTCTGGCGCAGACCCGGAGGCTGTTGGTCGGTGAAGCGCAGGCGCGCGGCCACTTCGCCGTTCACCACTTCCGGCGACACTGCGGAAATCGCCGCTGCGAATATGCTGCTGGTGCTAGTCACTTCAGCCGGGATGCCGATGCCCAGATCGCGGGCGAAGCTCTCCGGCACCTTGATTTCGACTTCGAACACCGACAGGTCCACCAGACTCAGCACCGCCGCATTGGCGGCGACGTTCGCGCGCTGCGCGATCATCAGTTGTCCCACTTGGCCATCGAACGGGGCGCGCAGGGTCAGCGCATCGACCTTACGCTGCAGCTCGAGCACCGCCGAACGCTGGCGGTCCGCCTGCAGGTGTTTGTTGCGGGTGTCGAGCCCTGCGCCGCGACCCTGCAGCGCGAACTCCTGACGCGCTGCGGCCAAGCCGAGTTCGGATTTCTTCAATGCATCCTGCGCGCGGGCGACATCGATCTGCGCGACCGCGCCGCCGTCGAACGCACGGCGGTTGCGCTCAAGATCGCGCTGCGCGGCGGTCTGGTCGATCGTCGCCTGATCCAGCAGCTTGCGGGCGTTGGCGCGGATCAGTTCGCCGTCCAATCCGGCACGGCTGGCTTCGGCCTCCAGACTCGCAAGCGTGGAGGCTTCCTGCGCCAGCCGGCTGCGCAGCTCCGGGCTGTCGATCTCGGCCAGCGTCTGGCCCTGTTTCACCACGTCGCCCGCAACGACCTTCAGCGTCACGGTGCCGGCGGCGATGGTGTACAGCGTTGGGCTGTTGGCGGAGATCACCCGACCCTCGGCGGACAGATCGCGGACCAGATCGCCCTGCTGCACGGCCGCGATCCGCAGCCGCGCCGTGTCGACCGAACGGCTTCCGCCGGTCCACGACGACAGCACGCCGGCGATGGCCACCGTCAGCGCGATCGCGATGACGCCGACGATCAGCCAGCGGCGCCGTTTTGTGGAGAGAGGCGAGGCGCTTCGCACCTGGTCCTGGCCGGAGGTATCGCGGATGCTCATGGGTCGCAGGCCGAAGTGGTGTGTGGAGGAGATGCAGCGATCAGTTGGCGACTCGGAACAGCGGCGGCGCGCGCCGGGCCGAGTAGCACAGTGCCATGCGCCGGCTGGGTCGATGCAGCTGCGCGGCATTGGCCGGCAGTGTGAATTCGAAGGTATGCAGCGGCGGCAGCGGCGCGGCGACGGCGGCGGCCAGCTCATCGGCGGACCATTGCGGGAAGAAAGCGGTCTGGGTGGAGGTGGACATGGCGGACTCCGTGGACGAAGGGGGATGCGGCGGGTGCGACTCGGGAGTGCTCTCCCGCAAAGGGAATATAGCAAGGCCCGTGCCAATTCTAAATTGTTGTTTTTATTGTATTTTCTGTGCGGACACGGGCGTCCGCACACTGTCCGGACGTGTCCGCGCGGACGCTCTGCCGGGGTTTCGTCGTTACACTAGGCACACTCAATACAGTCAGCGGTGACTCACCTATGTGCGGCATTGTCGGCGCGATCGCGGATCGCGATGTGGTACCGGTGTTGGTCGAAGGGCTGAAGCGGCTCGAATATCGCGGTTACGACTCGGCGGGCATCGCGATCATCGATCGCAATGCCGTCGATGGCGCGGACGTGCGCCGCGTGCGCCGCACCGGCCGCGTGGTCGAGATGGAATCCGCCGCAGCGTCCGAAGCGTTCAGCGCCGGCCTGGGCATCGGCCATACTCGCTGGGCCACGCACGGCGGCGTCACCGAATCCAATGCGCATCCGCACATCAGCCACGGCGTGGCGCTGGTGCACAACGGCATCATCGAGAACCACGAGCAGCAGCGCGAACGTCTGCGCGCGCTCGGCTACACGTTCGAGTCGCAGACCGATACCGAAGTCATCGCGCATCTCATTCATCACTATCTGACCAAGGGCGACGATCTGCTGCGTGCGCTTCAGCGCGTGGTGAAAGAGCTTGAGGGCGCCTACGCACTGGCGGTGATCAGCCGCAAAGAGCCCGAGCGCATGGTCTGCGCGCGGATGGGCTGCCCGCTGTTGATCGGTCTGGGCGAAGGCGAGAATTTCATCGCTTCCGACGTGTCCGCTATTCTGCAGGCCACGCGCCGGGTGATTTTTCTCGAAGAAGGCGATACAGCGGAAGTGACCCGCAGCGGCGTGCGCGTGTTCGACAGCACCGATACCGAAGTGCAGCGCGATGTGCACGTGTCCGACGTGTCGCTGGCCTCGCTGGAGCTGGGCCCGTACCGCCACTTCATGCAGAAAGAGATCCACGAGCAGCCGCGCGCGATCGCCGACACCATCGAAGCGATCATCGACCACGGCAGCTTCACGCCTGCGCTCTTCGGCAAGGATGCGGACGCGATCCTGCGCGACATCGACGGCCTGCAGATCCTCGCCTGCGGCACCAGCTATTACGCCGGCCTGACCGCGCGCTATTGGTTCGAGGCCATCACCGGCCTGCCGTGCAACGTCGAGATCGCCAGCGAATATCGCTACCGCAAAGTCGTGGCCAATCCGCGCCAGCTGATCGTCACCATTTCGCAGTCGGGCGAAACCCTCGACACCATGGAGGCGCTGAAATACGCGAAATCATTGGGCCACGACAAGACCCTGTCGATCTGCAACGTGCCGGAAAGCGCGATCCCGCGCGCCAGCAAACTGGTGTTCTACACCCGCGCCGGCGCCGAGATTGGTGTGGCCTCAACGAAAGCGTTCACCACGCAGTTGGTCGCACTGTTTGTGCTCACCGCAACGGTGGCGAAGGCGCAGGGCAAGCTGTCGACGGAACAGGAAGCGGAGCTGCTCGACGCGTTGCGCCATCTGCCCGGCAGCGTGCAGCACGCGTTGAATCTGGAGCCGCAGATCGCGGTGTGGTCGGATCGCTTCGCGCCGAAGCAGCACGCGCTGTTTCTCGGCCGCGGTATTCATTACCCGATCGCACTCGAAGGTGCGTTGAAGCTCAAGGAAATTTCCTACATCCACGCCGAAGCGTATCCGGCGGGTGAGCTGAAACACGGCCCGCTGGCGCTGGTGGATGCGGATATGCCGGTGGTGG
>JANOXT010000076.1:0-3715 GCA_031418555.1 Lysobacterales bacterium
TCTATTCGTTCGTGCAGGCGCGGGCGGTGGTCTGTTGATCTAGACATTCGCCTGCATGTCTTGCGGTTCGCGCGGTTGTCGTTGATACAAAGATGGGATGGACGCTCATCGCGATTTTTTCATCAAAGATTCAACAATCCAGATAGCCCGTGTTCTTTCAAGTACGCATAAAGAAACCAAACTAGAAGCGCGAAGAAAATCGTGGTGAGCAGCCAGGATCTCTTTTCACCGTCCTTGGGATCTTTCGTATCTTTGTGACCGCGCAGATCGGTCTCGCCTGGGTCGCACTTGTCCTGGTCGTTCTGGCTCATCGATGCATCACTCCGGATGTTCTTCCGCAAGCGCCGCCTGGCCGTTCCAGGTCCGCGCCCAGAGTGCGGTTAACCGATGGGCAGCGTCCCATGGCCACGTCAGCTGTTCGGGGCGAACTGCGCGCCAATCAGTCGCGGGCTTCGGCCCCTGCGCCGTGTTCACGGACGCGGTGACGCGCTCGGCGACGACGAACCGGAACGTGTAGTCGGGCTCGGCGCCCATGCGCAGATCGGTCAACAGCAGCTTGTCGTCGCGCACTTCGGCTTTGGCGAAATGATGGTTGAACCACAGCAGCCGCGCGGCGGCCGGAATGCGCGCCAGCGCGTCGCGCGCGGCGCGGTCCTCGGCGTAGGCGCGGAAACGCATCGGCCCACGATCGGCGACAACAGAACGCTCGCCTTCCAGATATCCGTCCGGGGTCATCGCCACCACGCGCCACAGCAGCGTATTGAACGGCATCGGCACGCTGAAACGCGGCGCATCCTGCAGTCCGATCGCGGCCAAGGCCTGATCGGCGGCGCGATCGACCATCGACTTGGCGATCAGCGACCAGGCCAGATAGCCGAAGCCCAACACCAGTCCCGCCACCAGCGCGCGGTCGGCGATACGGCGCGCGGGCACCCACAGCGCCACCACGCATGCCAGCAGCCATGGCAGGAGAAACAGCGGATCGATAATGAACAGGCTCGACCACATCGTCGGCGCCAGCGGCAGCGGCCACAGCAGCTGCGTGCCATAGACGGTGAAGGCATCCAGCAGCGGATGCGCCAGCAGCGTCAGCATGAACACCCAGAACCAGCGCCGCGGCGCAGCGGCAACCCGCCCGCCGCGGCGGCGGAACCACGCCCACAGCGCCCAGGCCAATAGCGGTAACAGCAGCAGCGAATGGGTCGGCCCGCGGTGCCAGGTCATCTGCGCTACCGGGTCGCCGAAGAGCTTCAACGGCAGTACGTCCAGATCGGGCAGCGTGTTCAGCGCCATGCCGGCCAGCAGCGCGGCGCGACGGTGCGCACGCGGCGCGATGGCGGCGGCGATGACGCCGCCGTAGAACAGATGGGTGATGGAATCCATCGCCGGATTCTAACCGCCGCAACTCAATCGCCGATTACGGCGGGAAGTCCTGCTGGATCCAAGCGGCCAATTGGGCGATCTCGGCTTCGGTCAGCGGCGGATACGGCGGCGGCGGCATGGTGCCGTTGCGGACGCGCGCCAGAATCGGCCGTGCGTGCGCTTTCACGTCCTCGTATCGGGCCATGTCGAACCGCCAGATCATCCCGGCCCGGTACAGCTTGAACAGCGGCGCGATGTCGCGTTCGAACGAAACCTCTTCGGTCATGGCCTCACGCTCACTGATGGGAGCAACGTCCGCCCCCGGAGCCGCGGATCATTGGACGAGGCCACGCCGAGGTCAAGCACAGGATTGCCCACGCCGTCCTGCCAAGCCGTCAAGATCGGGTTTGCATACCCGCCAGCACCTGCTTGGTCGCCGCGATCAGCCCGGCAGTGAACGACGCCTGCGACTGGGTCACGCTGACCACCAGCTCCGGCGAAGCTTCGCCCGGATCGCCGGAATGCACCGGTGGCGACGGTGCGTACTGGATGAAGAGCTGACTGGTCTGCGCAGCCTGCTGCCCGGCGATCGTTTCGACCAGGCCCAGCGCAAGGTCGATGGACGAAGAAATGCCGCCGCCGCTGAAGCGCTTCCTGTCTTCGTCGATATGCCAGCGCGGGTAGCCGGGCACCACTTCAATCTGCGGAAATAGTTCCAGCACCGGCCGCGCGCTCCAGTAGGTGGTGGCCTCGCAGCCGTCGAACAGACCGGCTGCCGCCACGACGAACGCACCCGTGCAGACCGAGCCGACCCAATCGGCCTGGGCAGCGTTGGCCTTCAGCCAAGTCTGGAACACAGGGTCCAGCATCGCAGCGCCGACCCCGTCGCTGCCGCCGCCTGGCACAAACACGATCGACAGCGGCGGGTGATCCTGGAAGGTGGCGTTCGGCATGACCGACACGCCCTCGGTGGTGGGAATCGGGTCGAGCGTGGCGGCGATCCATACCACCTCGAAGCCCGGGGTGTAGGCGAAGACCTGGGTTGCGCCCGCGAAATCGAGCAACGTGCAGCCGGGATACAGCGGAAACCCGACGGTGATGGTGGAAGACGACATCCTTGCGTTCCTTGTCTGTGTGTTGCCCATGTGCGGCGACGCCGCACCGTGCGCCGTTGTAACACGCCTTCACGTGCGATCAGTACATGCATTCGCGCGGCTGCAGATAACGCTGTCGTTTCTTCGGCAGCACCCGCTGCAGATCGACTTCGATCAGGCCGTCGATGCTGTCGCTGAAAGCGGGATCCACGCCGAAGGCAAGGAACCGCGCGCCGCCGGGTTCGCACAGTTCGGTGTACTGCTTGTACAGCACCGGCACCGATGTCCCGTGCGCGGAGAGATTGCCCTTGAGTACGCCGAACGCGGTGTCCGCATCCATGTCGCCGAAGCTCGGCGGCGCAGCGAAATAGCGGAACGGCCGCAGCGATGCCGCGACAGCAGGCTCGCCGCATGTTCCACCGGCCCCGTAGAAATGCGAGTAGTACGCGACCAGATCTTCGCGCGCGGCACGCGGCAGCGCGGCGCTGATCGACACCGCGCCGAACAGATAGCGCACCTGCGGATAGCGGCGCAGATACGCACCGATGCCCTGCCACAGATACTCCAGACTGCGGCTGCCCCAATACTCCGGCGCCACAAAACTACGGCCCAACTCCATGCCCTGCGCGATCCGCGGCAGCGCTTCGTCGGCGTAGCGGAACAGCGAAGCGGTGTAAAGCCCGGACAGCCCCTGGCGCGCGAGCACCGAAGCACCGCGGGCGACGCGATACGCGCCGGCGATCTTCATCGCCTGTGCGTCCCACACCAGAATATGGTCGTAGTGCGCGTCCCAAGCGTCGAGATCGCGCGCACGACCGGTGCCCTCGCCCACTTGCCGGAAGGTCGATTCGCGCAGCCGGCCGAGTTCCAACATCAGCGGATCGCGCGCGAGTTCCGCACCGTGCGCCAATCTCGCGAGGCGAATCTCTTTGCCGTCGCCGGTAGTGCCGAGCAGTTCGGTGTCCGCGACCGCCGCCGCCAGCGATTCGGGTGGGATCGGCGCGGGCAGCGGCTCCGGGCCCGATGGGGCCGCGCGACGGCGGCCCAGCGCATACAGCGCGTGTCTGACTTCCTTCAGCAGCTGTGCGTTCTCACGCTCCGGATCGAGCTGCAGCATCGGGCCGATCCGCAGCTCGATGCGGCGCCTGGCGCCCGAGAACATCGGACGGGAAAACATCTCGCGCGCCAGCAGCGCGGTGGCGGCAGGTTTGTATAGCGCGGATGCGCCATAGAACAGCGCCGAGTTGCGGGCGACGATC
>JANOXT010000077.1:0-4971 GCA_031418555.1 Lysobacterales bacterium
GTTCGGATAACTGAAGGTGATCTTGTAATGCACGCCTGCACGTTTCGCCTGTTCCAAAGCCGTCCAGTCGGTCGCGACCACTTTGAGTTCAAACAGATAGGAATTGGTGGCGGTACGCACCATCATATTGGTGTCGACATCGACGTTTTTAGGCTTCAGATAGAAGACATTGTCGCGCCTGCTCAACTCCCAACCAGAATTGAAACCTGTACTGAAATCGAGAATCTCTTCACTTGGACTCAGCTCGATCTGGGTAGTGATACCCAGACCTGTACGCACCTCGTAGATCCGGTCCGGTTCGTATTCATACTCGACGATAACCTGTGCGAATGCCGGCCTCGCCAGCGTCAAAGACGCCAGGACGCAGAGCAAAACCGCATAGCAAGAGCGATGCAAGCGACTCATCTGTTGCCTACTCCATTGACTTGATTGGGGGCCTGCACGGCCGGAGCTTGCTGTTGACCTGCTGGTGGGGTGGTATTCGCAGGCACAGCTGGATTCTGTGTCTGCGGCGCGGGGACAGCACCGTCGCCAAAATCAGGAGCTGCCGGATAGCCTTGTGGGGAGGGCTGTCCGGGTACGCCCTGCACCGGTTGACCCGGAACCGGCTGGCCTGGATAGGGTGCCCCACCAGGCGAAACTGCATAGTTGCCGCCTGCCGGCTGCTGCTGTGCAACAGGAACTTCGACCGGCGGAGATTCCGCATAGTCTGTATCCACGGTGTATTCGGTGACTTGAAATCCCAGCGGATTGACGTACCGCTGCTTTTCGTCCATTTCCAGATTCGCCTTATAGGTGAATTCCAGGCGGGCGATCTTGCTGTCCAGAGGTTCGGTCGCACCCGTCTTCTTGTTGTAGATAACGCGCTGGAAACGCACGGTCGCGCTCTTGCGGACATTCTGACCCTCTCCTCTGGCGGGAGGAATCTGCATGCTGAGGATCTTCACCCTCACCGAACGATCCTTGCCGTAGATCTTGAAAGGGCTTTCCAGATTGTCGGCTGCGTGGATGGCCGCGTAGCCGGCGCGAACATTGGACGAGGACATGCTGTTGATCAATGTCCAGTCCCGCAAAGCCATCAGCGCGGAGTCAAAGGATTCCCGCCCAATGATGTATTGCGCAACGTTGCTGCGGTTGAGCGCCTCGCTTTGGGTGATGCTTTTCGGACTGCTGAAGTCTCCCTTCAACGTCGCCACGGTGGCCTGTCCGGTAAAGGCGTCGGCCATGATCAGGTACGGCACTTCCCTCTTCAGCGGAAGGATATAAATAAAGCCCCCCAGCATGACCAGAACCATGAAGATCGCGACCCAGGCAATCATCCAGGCACGCTTTTCGCTGCGCTTGGCGATATCTGCAATGCTGACTTCGAAATTGATGCCTTTAGCAGTGGCGGCATCGATTTGAGGCGTATTTTTCTGCTTACCGAACATTCTGAAGCCTGTGGCCGAAGATGTGAGATGGAACTGGCGCGCGTCTGAATCCTGGAATCGTCGGAGAACGGCGCGGACGCCAACTCGCCTGGGACCTCACGATCAGGGCGTGGAAGCGCCGCTGGCGTCACCGGATGAGATGCGGACGACGATTTCTCCACCGCTCACGCCGATGGAAACCTGTTGCGATGCATAAGCAGCGTTGAGTTGCGATACCGCTTCCTGGAGGCTCGGCGTGCGGATATCGGCGACAGCCGCATACAGGGTGTAATCCATCGGATGGCGGTAGGTGAGCACCATGTCGGAATCGTGCGCCCAGCGCTCGAGCATTTTCTTGAGAGTGCCGTCCATCGGCGAGGCGTAAAACAGATAGGCATCCTGCAGCGGAATGGCCTGCGTTTCTTCGGAGAAACGATTGATGGTCTTCCAGCGACCGCCAAAATCTGGAGCCGGGCGCGTAGCGCAGCTGGACAGGATCATGATCAACGCAGCGCTGAACAGGCACCTGCAAAGCGTCGAGTTGGAAAGCTTGGAAATTGAATAGTTCACACGCCACCCGGAGAAAAATCGAGGAAATTGAGTGAATCGAACGCTGCTCCGCAGCCGTTGCCAGCCGGAAACAGCGCATGCTCTGGATGAAACCCGATCAGAAGATCACCTGAACCTGCGTACGCTTCCGGCACGGACTGTACAAGAAAAGCAGGCGACATGGTGTGGCCGGATATGGCTGGATGGAATCCTTGCTTGTCACGACAGATCAGCCCCCCCTCCTCGCACCGATCACCGCCTCAGCCGTTCGTTTTCACGCGAATTGCCGCGACGTCCTTCATCACTCACCCCCAGCGTGCTTCAGGTACCCATCCCGACAGCAAACCGAGGCATTCGCAAAAACTGCAACCTTGGAACATATCCAACGTCTGCGTGGTGGAAACATATCCCGATCTTGTATGAATGGTCAAGAAATCCTGGTCGAAGCGTCGCTACAGGCCGAAGATTGGACGAATCGGACTCCGGCGCCAATGTTTCGAGCGCAGGATGAACAGGAAAGGGAGGATGGTGACCGTGATCGTTGCCGCGATTGTTTCGGAAGCGCGGGCCTTCGAGATCACTGCAGGGGTCGCAGGCGCCCATCGTGGAGCTCCAGCACGCGATCGAGCTTGCGGGCAAGTCCGTGATCATGGGTTACCAGCACCAGACTGGTGCCATGGTCTCGGTTCAAGCCCAACATCAGATCGAAAACGGTCATGGCGGTCTTTTCATCCAGATTACCGGTGGGCTCATCGCCCAACACGCAGGCTGGGCGATTGACCAATGCACGCGCCACCGCGGCGCGCTGCCGCTCGCCTCCGGACAGTTCTCCGGGCTTATGCTCCAGCCGGTGCCCAAGTCCGACCGACTCCAGCAGCGCGCGGGCGCGACTGGACGCATCCGCCACTGGCGCCCCGCTCAACAGCACCGGCAATATCACGTTTTCCAGCGCGGTGAATTCCGGCAGCAGATGATGGAATTGATATACGAAACCCAAGGCCACATTGCGCAATCGGCCACGCTCGGCATCGGATAGCGCGCTCATTTTCCGACCCGCCACGTACACCTCGCCGGCCGTGGGCATATCCAGGCCACCTAGCAGATGCAGCAGCGTGCTCTTTCCCGAACCGGAGGCGCCAACAATCGCGACCGTCTCGCCCGGACGAACGGACAGATCCAGCGCCTCGAACACCTGCGTTCTCAGGGTGCCTTCGGCGTAGGTCTTCGCCAGCCCCTCGCAGCGGATCACCGCACCGACAGGTTGGGATGAGTCGTCCTGTTTCATCGATCCGCCGTCACTCATAGCGCAACGCCTCCGCCGGCGCCGTGCGCGCAGCGCGCCAAGCAGGATATAGCGTCGCCAGAAAGGCCATTATCAGTGCCACCATTCCAATCACGGTGACGTCGAATATCTTCAGCTCGGTCGGCAAGCCAGTAATGTAATAAACGTCCTCGGGCATCAACACCACGTCGAATATGCGTTCAATCAACTTCAGCAGATGCTCGAGATTCAACGTCAGCAGAATTCCGCCGAGCACACCCGCGACGGTGCCGATGGTGCCGATCATCGAGCCCTGCACCATGAACACCTGCATCACTCCGCGTGGAGTCAAGCCCAGCGTGCGCAGGATCGCGATATCGGCCTGTTTGTCGGTCACCAGCATCACCTGGGAATTCACCAGCGTGAAAGCGCCCATCAGAATGATCAGCGACAGCAGGATCGCCATCATGGTTTTTTCCAGTTTCAGCGCGCGGAACATGTTGGCGTTCTCGCTCGTCCAATCGGTGACCCGGTGCACACCACGAAGGCGCTGCGCAAGATCCCGGGCAACCTGCCAGGCCAGATCCATGTCGTACAGCTTCAGGCGGACGCCGGTCACGCCCTCGCCCATCCGCAACAGGCGCTGCGCGTCGGCGATGTGGATCACCGCCAGATTGCGGTCGAATTCCTGATGTCCCGCCTCGAAAATACCGGTCACCGTGAAGCGTTTCATCTGCGGCACCGCCCCCAGCGGCGTGCTCTGGAATTCGGGGGTATACACCACCACTGCATCGCCCACGGTCACGCCCAGCCACAGCGCCAGCTCACGGCCAAGGACGATGTGGAACTGGCCCGGGACCAGCGACTTCAGCGAGGTGCCGTCGACCATTTTTTCGGCGATCACCGATACGCTGGCCTCCCGGGCAGGATCGATCCCGCGCAGCAGCGCGCCCTCTTCGCGCGGGCCCTGCAGCATGACCGGCCTTTCGACAAACGGCGCCGCCCCAGCGACTCGGGGATCTTTGCGCGCTTCGTCGATCGCGTGCGGCCAGTCGTAAAGCGGTTCGCCGTCCGCACTGATGGTGGCGTGCGCGGCCATCTGCAGCATGCGGTCGCGGATCTCGCGTTGGAAACCGCTCATCACCGCCAGGGTAGTGATCAGCGCAGCGACGCCAAGCGCGATGCCCAGCATGGACGCAAACGAGATGAAGGAGATGAAGCCATTGCGGCGTTTTGCGCGGAGATAGCGCAGGCCGATGGCGACAGGGATGGGTTTGAACATGACAGCCCAGGCAGCGAGTGTCGGCTATGGTGCCATCGATGGCGGAACCTGCCCATCGACGCGCTCACGGACGGCAAGTCTCAGTTCACGCCTCGCCGCAGATGAGAGGGTGTCGGGCCACAGGCTGCGGCGATGAAGCCGGCCATCCGCAGCCCGCCAGGCGACGAACGCGAGCGGCCCGCGCCAATCCACGCGGAAAACCTCGACCGGCGTGCCTCCTATGGCCGCCACGCCGTCGGCACCGACTACAACGCCGAGCACTGGCAGCGTGCCTTCGCGCCAGGCCATACGCAGTCCGGCTGCAGTCCCGAGAACCGCCATCGGCCATGCCATCCACCGCGGCATTGCCGAGCCCAGCACGGCTAACGGCGCCAGCACCGACAGCAGCACCATCGCGCCGATCAGCCAGCGCGACGGACGCAGCTCAAACCGGCAGGGCACGGATGCGTTCGACCATGGCATGCAGTTCG
>JANOXT010000078.1:0-18089 GCA_031418555.1 Lysobacterales bacterium
GCCAACGGCAGCGTCGGCCGCGCATGGAATTCGTCGCGATTGGCCGCGAGGATCAGCCGGTAGCGCGGGTGCGCACGCCACGCTAGCGCGATCAGACACATGGCAGCATGAGAAGGGCGGCTTCGGTGCGCATTGCGGGTCGGTCGTGGTGAGGCCAGTCAGCATAACCAAGACATATCAATGCCGCGACAAGACTTGACGCACCCTGCTTTCGTCCAACGCGATAAAGCGTATCAGCGCGGCAGCGGCATCGACCCCAGCGGCAGCCTCATCATCGGCGGCAAAATCCGCAGCGAGCCCCCGCGCCTGTTCCTGCTGTAAGGCATTGCGAAACATAACGATACGTCGCTTTTCGTAGCCCGGGTCTCGCTGTGGCGAGACCCGGGATCATTGCGAATAACAGGCTGACAGTACGTCGGCACGATGTCGAGACGTTGGTTCGAGATGTTGATTTTCCGGGTGTCGTGGGGCGACACCCGGGCTACGGCACGGACCAGCGGACACGAAGGACCGCGCGAGGTCGCCAAACGGCTTGAAAAGTCCGGTTTCAAAGCGGAACTTGCCTTGGATGGAGTGTTGGCAGTGCGGCGTTAGCGACAGAGGACTGGCTCAAGCCCGCTTGACGCGTCAGACATGATTTTTTTATGTCAAATATGTAACAGCCGATTCAATCAGCCGTCCACCTCAGTATTCATTCCATTTGGTCTGCTAAAAAAGATTGACTCGCAAAAAATTAACGCCTATTTTTGGACGCCATCCACACATTGACGGACGGATGGCTAGATCCGTCGCGCTTTACGCGCGCAAGGACGCAAGGGGTCAACAACCAGCACTACCTATTAGCGAACGACTCATTGCCATTTGTGCCGTGGTTGCGGCGCTTATCAAATCGCTATTTATATGACATGGAGAGCATTTAGATGAAGAGAAACTTCTATATCACCGGGCTCACTGCAGCAACAGCCGCCAGCTTGATGGCCGGTGGTGCGATTGCAGCCACTCGAACTGATCTTTATCAGGAAAATACGGGCCAGATCGCTCAGAGAAACGCATCCATTGCGGCCAGCGGCAGCACTTCGATGGCGCACGCCAGACATAGCCAGGCGCTTGGTTTAGACAGTGAATCGCGGCTGTTTTTACTGGACCGGAAAACAGACAGTGGCGTACGCAGCCACCGTTACCAACAGACGTTTCGGGGCGTGCCCATCTTCGGCGAACACGTGATTGTCAACGAAGATGAGGCCGGCAATATCCGTACGCTTTTCGGCCGCAAAGTCGACGGCTTGGCCAGTGAAATCTCAAGCGCAAAAGCGCAGCTGAATGCCACCCGCGCACTTCAGATCGGAAAGACTGCCAGCCTTGGCAATTCAATCGGCTTCATGCGTACCCGCGATGAGAAATCGAATCTGATGATCTACATCGGGGACGACAACAGGGCACGTCGCGCCTATGTTGTCTCGTATTTCGCCGACACCGCGCAGGGTGGATCGCCGACTCGGCCGATGGTGATCGTCGACGCCGACAGCGGCGCTGTACTGAAGCAATGGAACAACCTCCAGCACGCACTGATCGGTACCGGCCCCGGTGGCAATCTCAAAACCGGCCAGTATGAGTACGGCACCAATTACGGTTACCTGGATGTGGAGCAGTCGGGCGCCACGTGCACGATGAACAACGTGAATGTGAAGACCGTTGATCTCAACAGCGGCACCTCCGGGACGACCGCATTCTCCTACGCATGCCCGCGCAACACGGTCCGCAGCGCCAACGGGGCTTTTTCACCGCTGAACGACGGCCACTACTTTGGCGGTATTGTCTACAGCATGTATCAAGCCTACATCGGCCGTGCCCCACTGACGTTCCAGCTCACCATGAAACTGCACTACGGCGTCAGTTACGAAAATGCGTTCTGGGACGGATCTTCGATGACCTTCGGCGATGGCGCAAGCACGTTCTATCCGCTGGTCAGTCTGGACGTGACATCGCATGAGGTGTCGCATGGCTTCACCGAGCAAAATTCTGGTCTGATTTACTCCAGCCAATCCGGCGGCATCAACGAGGCCTACTCCGATATGGCCGGCGAAGCAGCCGAGTTCTATATGCGCGGCAGCAACGACTGGAAGGTTGGGGCTGACATCTTCAAGGCAAACGGTGCACTGCGCTACATGAACAGCCCGTCCCTCGACGGTGTGTCGATCGAAAACGCTGCGAGTTACTACGAAGGCCTGGACGTGCACTATTCGTCCGGCGTCTATAACAAGGCCTTCTACACGCTGGCAACCAAACCGGGCTGGAATACAAAAACAGCATTCCAAGTCTTCGCCCGCGCGAACGATCTGTACTGGGGCCCAAGCACCAATTTCAATCAAGGTGCATGCGGCGTGCGGACTGCCGCTCAGGATTATGGCTACAGTGTTGCGGACGTCACCGCGGCATTCAGCGCTGTAGGTGTCACCTGCCCCGGAAGCTCGCAGTCGAACGTTCTCATCAGAGGCGTACCGGTCAGCGGCCTAGCGGCGAATTACGGCAGCTGGATTTACTACACGCTGAATGTGCCGGCAGGCGCGAGCAACCTGACATTCACCATGACAGGTGGCAGCGGTGATGCCGATCTGTACGTGAATTACGGAAGTACGCCGACCGATACCGTATTCCAGTGCCGCCCGTATTACGGCAATAGCAACGAAGTGTGTTCGTTCTCAGCGCCACAGGCTGGTACGTACTATGTTGGAATCAAGGCCTATACCGCATTCTCGGGTATCAACTTGATTGCCGACTACGCTGGCATCGAAACTTACGGCAATTCCGGCGATTATGCGATCAATGACTATTCCACCATTGAAAGCCCGATCACGATTGCTGGCCGTTCTGGGAATGGTGGCAGCTCCACGCCCGTGTCGGTCAATATCGTGCATACGTGGATCGGAGATTTAGTGGTTGATCTGATTGCGCCAGATGGCACCGTCTTCAATCTGCATAATCGCGCGGGTGGCAGCGCCGATAATATCAATCAAACCTACTACGTTAACTTGTCCGCCAAGCCGCTTAACGGTATCTGGAAATTGCGTGTCGCCGATCAGGCAGGTGCTGATATCGGCTATATCGACAATTGGACGGTGACGTTCTGATTGGCGCTTTTGACACAATAAATATCCAGCCTCGGATGGATCGAAGCGTGTGATCCATGCATTCAACAGCCCCTACTCATCTAGGGGCTGTTTTTTTGGTGAATCCTAAAATCTTTTGCCACCGGGCTGATGGCAAGCGCACGGCGCTGATGGGAGCGGAGGGTGTTCGCGCGTTCCGAAGCGCTACCCTGCAGTGGGCGTAGCCGTTGGATTGCTCGATATCGGCAACCGCGCAGGCACAGACAGGGTTCAAGCGCGCCTTACGAGCTTATCGGGTGGGGTCAGCGCTGCGCTTGATCCACCCTGCTCCCTGCGCGCTGACCCCACCTTGCTTCTAGGATATCGAAAGCGCTTTGGGCGCGAGATCTTGCGTATTCGTGAGTGTTTGCGCAGGTGAAGGCGCCGTCTGCGCCATCGCCAGTTGCTGGTTGATCTTCGCCACATTCTCGCTGCTTTGCGGCAGGCTCTGTCCGACCAGTTCGCCGACCTGGCCTACGGCGGTTCTCGCCCACGGGGCATTCGGGTCCGGGGTGTTGGTCATCGCGACCTTGGTGCCGTCAGGGGTGAACTGCGCGAAGCCGATGGCGTCGAGCCCGCGTTCGCGCGCTTTCTCGGTCAGACCGCCGGCCAACTGCAGACTCGTCTGGTCGCGCGCACGGCCCGACTGCTCGTCGCGCTCGTGCACCACGTTCAGCAGCGCGGCAAACATGGCGCGGTTGGGGTGCCCCGGGTCGTCGAGTTGCACGGGGCCGGACGGCGCCAACGCATGCGGTGCGCGCGCGGCAGCGGCCAATTGCACGCCTTCGCCCAGCCCTTCGGCTTCGGCGATCGTGCGCGGACTCTGCTTGATGTCGTGCTTGTGCTCGGTGTCGCGCGGATGGAATTCCTTGCGAAGCTGCTGAATCTCGAGCCGCAGGCGATGGGTATCTTCCAGTTCGCGCAGCCGCTGCGGGTTGCGTTCCAGATGTTCGCTGCGCATTTCATTCGGGGACATGAACGCCGGACCGTATTCCGGACCTTCGCTGATGAACATCCAGCGACCGTTGGCCTGTCGTTCGTTGTAAACAGTTTTCGCGCCGATCACATTCGGATCGGTATTGGCGCGATCGACCGAGGCCAGCGCATATGCCGTGCCCATCCGCTTGGTGTAGTCGAAGGCGCGGAGCTGCTCATCGTTGTACTGGTAGGACGTGCCCCACATGGTGGTCGCACCACGGTCCACGCCGAGGCGGATATTGTTGAGCATGCCGTTCCACGCCGAATTCATTTCCCGGTCGCCGCCGGTCTGGCGCTGCGCCGCTGTCGCGTGCGGCCCGGCTTCGCGCTCGCCCTGACGGTGCGCGGCTTGCAGGTATTCGCGCGGAGTCCAGGCGTTGACGGGGATGTGAGCCTCGCGGAATGAAGCATCGTGGACACGCATGACATCTTCGGCGGGAAGGTTCAGCGCCAAAGCGCTTTTTCCACCTTCGACATAGGCGGCGCGCATCTTCAGATCGCGCTGCATCAGATCAATCCCAAACTCGTTCCAGCCGCGCTCGCTCAGACGCACCCCGGCGCGTTTGGCCTCAGCATCAGCGAAGTGATTCGCTACTGCGCCGGGCATATTGTCATTACGCACTACCCCAAGAGCGAGTACGCCATAACCGTCGTTATTAGGTTTATGGGCAAGGTAATTCCAATACAACTCTCGATTACCCCGCTCTGCATAGTGACTCAGGATATCGATGTCCTGTTTGTTCAATCCACTCATGGATGGGTTCCTTCGATTTGAGGGCTGGGGGCACGATAAGCTGTCTTCATGATCTCCCGAACTGTACGCTCAATATGCTGCCAGTCACGCAAAATTGGGCGGTGATAGGTGGCCGTTACCGCAAGTGAGTAATCCGCAAGGGAGAAGTAGTGACCATCGCATAACGGCCAGTGCTTGGATCCGGGAAGATCGAACAGTGCCTCGTTACGAATCTCATAACCTTCAGGCACACGGCTGTCGTCACACATAACAACGGTCCGAACCCGCCCTTGCGCATCGCGGCCGATGAACCAATCAGACATCCGTGGCGGTAATTCTTCAGCATGAACGCGCGACTGACCCGGAAAACGATTTAACCAGGCTGCTTTTTTGTCCAGATCGACGATGTAGTTCTCCAATCCAAAACGGTCCGGCCGACGGATCCGCAGGGCGATATTGGTGCTTGGGTTATTGGGGTTATCGTCCGGCTCCAGCGTCACATGGCGCTCGGGCAGGCTGTCGATCGGAACACCCACTTCGCTGAACGACACCAGCACGCCATGGTGTCGCATCGGCCCGCTGGTCTGCTTCTGTAGCCGTTGCCCGGCGGATAGGGCTTCAACTCGGGCCACAGCATCGCAAGGGTGAAACCGCCCTGAAAATCGGGGCCTTGCTCATCGGCAAAATAGTTCGACGGCAAGGCGAAGCGATGCGGGCCGAGCTTGAATTCAATCAGCTCCGGGGCTGGTGCTTCGGCGGCGGTCTCGGCCGTGCCGGGCTGGGACTCACTGGCAGGTGCGGTCGCGGCCTCGGGCACACGTCCGGCCGCGCACGCGCTCAGCATCAAAACCAGCGCGACTTGGCTCATACTGGGGAAAGACATTCCGGAACTCGCAGATGGGGAGTGCATCGTTATTGTAGACATCCGCCCTGTTCCCGGCCAATCAATACGCGATTTCAGCCCGTTCACGGGCGGGCTACGTCTGCTTGTGGCATCGGGCCGCGATAGGCGGTCTTCATGATCTCTCGCACTGCACGTTCGATGCGCTGCCAGTCACGAAGAATCGGGCGGTGGTAACTGGCCTTGGCTGACAGCGAATAATCTTCAAGAGAGAACAAGTGGCTGCCGCAAAGCGGCAACTGTTCGGACCCTGGGATTTCGATAAGCATTTCTCCGCGGATCTCAAAACCCTCCGGCTCGCGGCTGTCGTCGCATTTGACCACGGTCCGGATCCGCCCCTGCCCATCGCGACCGATGAACCAATCGGACGTACTGCCGATATAGAACGCTGCTGGCTTTGGCGGCCGACTGCCCACTTTGGCTTGATATCGGGTCAATTTTTCCAGATCGACGATGTAATGCTCCAATCCGAAACGATCCGGTAGGCGGATCCGGTGCGCAATATTGGTGTCGGGATCGTTGGGGTTTTCGTCCGGCTCCAGCGTCACATGGCGTTCGGGCAAGCTGTCGATTGGGACACCGACCTCGTTGAACGACACCAGCACCCGGTGATGCCGCATTGGCCCGCTGGTCTGCTTCCAGTAGCCGTTGCCCGGCGGATAGGGCTTCAACTCGGGCCACAGCAGCGCAAGGGTGAAACCGCCCTGAAAATCAGGGCCTTGCTCATCGGCGAAATAGTTCGACGGCAAGGCGAAGCGATGCGGGCCGAGCGTGAATTCGATCAGCTCCGGCGCTGCGGCTTCGGCGGCCGTTGCGACCGTGCGGGGTTGAACCTCACTGACAGGTGCACTCGCGGCCTCGGGCGCACGCCCGGCGGCGCACGCGCTCAACATCAGGAGCAGCGCAGCTTGGCCCAAGCGGGAGAACGACATGGCAGTGCTCGCAGAAGGTGAATGCGTGCTTATTGTAGCCATCGCAGAATGACCGACCCATCGCACTGATCAAAGACCATAAGGCGCAACCCGTATGGCGCTACCGCCAAAGGCGATTCCGCCATCCATCGACACGATGATCTCCGGGTCACGCCAGAATCGCCTTCGGCGGTTCCGCCTGACGCGATCACCGCTGCGGTTCGAAAGTGCTCATCGACAACATAGAAAACATACCCGTCCCTCCATGGCGGCTCCCGCCGCTCCCACAAAAACAATCGCCATCGCAGACGGTTGAGACAGCGGCCTGCCTGTCGCCATTCGGCAACACCCACCGCGCGTCCCTTCCGCGCCGCAACAACCCGCACGCCATGACTTCCGGCCCTGAGCGCCGGCGTGGCAAAGGACTACCGTGCGGGCTGCCTGCCACCCTGCGCTGGAGTGTTGCCATGTCTCTTCGTCTCATCCTGATGGCCGGGCTTGCCGGCCTGTCCCTGTCCGCGACCGCGGCCGAACCCATGACCGCCGATGCGCTGGTCGCCAAAACCCTGGAAGCCAGCGGCGGCGCCGACAAGCTGCGCGCGATCAAGCGCATGCACATGGTGGGCAAGACGCGGCTGGGCGGCGGCGTCGAGGCCAAGACCGAGTCTTTCGTGGTGGGGCCCGACAAGGTGCGCTTCGAGTTTTCGCTGCAGGGTCTGACCGCGGTGAATGCGTGGGATGGCAAGCAGGCGTGGGCCATCAACCCGTTCCAAGGCCGGCGCGATCCGCAGAAAACCAGCGACGACGATGCGAAGGGGCTGATGCTGGCGGCCGAGATCGCCGGCCCGCTGCTGGACTGGAAAGCCAAGGGCAGCAAGATCGAATATCTGGGCACCGAAGATATCGACGGCACCGATGCGCATAAATTGCGCATCACCTTCAAGAACGGCGACAACCGGGTGAGTTTTATCGATCCCGACCATTTCCTCGAAATCCGCATCGAGGACCACCAGTTCATCCGCGGCCAAGAGCAGATCAGCAGCAGTGATCTTGGCGAATACGCGCTGGTCGACGGCGTGTATCTGCCGTTCGAGCAGGGCCAGACCCATGTCGATGCGTTCGAGTTGAACACACCGATCGACGCTTCGATCTTCGCCTTCCCCACCACCAAGCCCTGAGCCGGAGCCGGTCATGCACGTTTCGATCAAACCCCTGACTCTCGCCATCGGCGCTGCGCTGGCTGTTGGCCTGTCTTCGCCGAGCCTTCACGCACAGGACAACACCGCGCAGCCCGATCAGGGCTCGATCTCGGGCCTGGGCATCCGTAACATCGGTTCGGCCACGATGAGCGGCCGTATTTCAGCGCTTGCCGCCACCCGCAGCAAGGATGGCGCGCTCACGATCTACGTTGGCGCGGCCAGCGGCGGCGTGTGGAAATCCACCGACGGCGGGACGACCTTCCGGCCGAAATTCGACAAACAGCCGGTGCAGTCGATCGGCGCGATCGCGCTGGATCCCAGCAACTCCGAACATGTCTGGGTAGGCAGCGGCGAAGCGTGGACGCGCAACTCGGTGTCGATCGGCGATGGCGTTTACCGCTCCAACGACGGCGGCGAAAGCTGGAAAAACGTCGGCCTGCCCAACGCCGAGCGCATCGTCAAACTCAGCGTCGATCCGCGCAACGGCGAGACCGCGCTGGCCTGCGTCACCGGCAAGCTGTGGAGCGATTCGGCCGACCGCGGCGTGTACCGCACCACCGATGGCGGCAAGACCTGGGCGCAGGTGCTCAAAGGCGGCAACGGGTCCACCGGCTGCGGCGGCATGAGCGTGGATGCGAAAAATCCCGACGTGATGTTCGCCTCGTTGTGGGATTTCAGGCGCAAGGGCTGGACGTTCCGCTCCGGCGGCGAAGGCCCCGAGTCGGCATCCGCCAGTGGGCTGTATCGCTCCGCCGATGGCGGCAAAACGTGGAAGGAAGTCACCGGCGGCGGTCTGCCCGCAAAGCCCTACGGCCGCATCGGCGTCACCGTGGCGCCGTCGAATTCCAACGTGGTGTATGCGGTCGTTGAAAACCTCAAGAGCGCGCTGTTCCGCTCCGACGATGGCGGCAAAACCTGGGACCGCCGCGACGACAGTCAGATGATGGTGTGGCGGCCGTTCTACTTCGCCAATCTCATCGTCGACCCGACCAATCCCGACCGCCTGTTCAAGCCCGACCTGCGCCTGATCCAAAGCCTCGACGGCGGCAAGACGTTCGCCGGCGCGGGCGGCGGTACGCACGGCGATTCTCACGATCTGTGGATCGATCCCAGCGACCCGAAGCAGTTGATCGTCGGCGACGACGGCGGCCTGTGGTTTTCGAAGGACGGCGGCGAGCGCTGGTGGAAAGGCAACAATCTGCCGATCTCGCAGTTCTATCACGTCAGCGTGGACGACAACGATCCCTACCGCGTGTACGGCGGCCTGCAGGACAACAGCTCGTGGGTGGGCGATTCGTCGTACCCCGGCGGCATCACCAACGGACGCTGGGAAAACATGTTCGGCGGCGACGGTTTCTGGACGTTCGCCGACCCCACCGATCCCGATTATCTTTACGCCGAATACCAGGGCGGCACCATCGGTCGCGTCAACCGCCATACCCACGAGTCCCGCGACATCCAGCCGCGCACCAGCGACGGCGAGAAACTGCGCTGGAACTGGAATACGCCGCTTCACCTCTCGCCCAACGAGAAAGGCACGCTGTACATGGGCGCGCAGTATCTGTTCCGTACCCGCAACCATGGCCAGAGCTGGGACCGGATCTCGCCGGACCTCACCACCAACGACATCAAGAAACAGCAGCAGGAGCTTTCGGGCGGCATCACCGTCGATAACTCCGCCGCAGAAATGCATACCACGATCTACGCGATCAGCGAATCGCCGAAGGATCGCAACGTGATCTGGGTCGGCACCGACGACGGCAACGTGCAGGTGACGCGCGACGGCGGCAAGTCGTGGAAGAACGTCACTGCGGGCGCCAAGGTGCCGGCGAATTCCTGGGTGTCGTATATCGATGCCGGTCGTTTCGATGCGGGCACCGCCTATGTGACCTTCGACCGCCACACCTTCGGCGAGATGGGTCCGATGCTGTACAAGACCACCGACTACGGCGCGAGCTGGCAGCCGCTGGTCACACCGCAGCAGCCGAAAACCGTGCGCGGCTATGCGCACGTGCTGCGCGAGGATCCGGTGAAGCGCGGCCTGCTCTACGCCGGCACCGAGTTCGGGCTGTGGATTTCACTGGACGACGGCGGCCACTGGGCGCAGTTCAAGGGCGGCGATTTCCCGGCGGTGGCGGTGCGCGATATTGTCGTGCAGCCGCGCGATCATGATCTGGTGCTGGCTACCCACGGCCGCGGCATCTGGATCATCGACGATGTCACCCCGCTGCGTTCGCTCACGCCTGAAGTAATGCAGCAGGATGCGGCCTTCCTGCCGAACCGTCCGCAGCAGCAGCGCATGAACACGTTCGGCGGCTGGGCCGAAGGCGATGCCAGCTATGCCGGCCAAAATGCATCCAACAACGTCATCATCACTTACTACCAGAAGACCCGGCATCTGTTCGGTCCGCTCAAGCTGGAAGTACTCGATGCAGACGGCAGCGTGATCGAAACCCTGCCCGCCAGCAAACGTCGCGGCGTCAATCGCGTCGAATGGTCGATGAACGTCAAACCGCCGCTGGTACCGCCCGCAGCTTCGCTCGCCGGCAACAGTACGCAGGGGCCGCGCGTGGCGCCCGGCACGTTCACGGTGCGCATGACCAAGGGCGACCGCGTCTACGAGGACAAGATCACCGTCGGTCTGGACCGACGCGCCACGTTCTCGATCGCCGACCGCAAAGCCAACTACGACGCGACGATGAACGTGCACGCCATGTTCGGCCGGATGAGCGATCTGGTCGCGAAGATCCAGGCCGTGCGCGGCGGCGCCGACGGCATCGGCGGCAAGCTGCCGGACAGCGACCCGCTGCGCGCGCAGCTGGGCAAGCTGTCGGCCAGCGCCGATACGATCCGCAAGCAGATCGTCGCGACCAAGGAAGGCGGCGCCATCACCGGCGAAGAGCGTCTGCGCGAGCATATGGATGGCCTCTACGGCGGCCTGATCAACTATGAGGGCAAACCCGCTGACACCCTGATCGCCTACACCGGCGTACTCGACCGCGAGCTGGCCGCGCTGGAACAGGCATTCGTGGCGCTGCGCGATGGCGATCTGGCCAAAACCAACGCTGCATTGAAGGCCAAAGGATTGCCGGAAATCCAATTGCCAGAACATGCGCCTGTCGCATGGCGGTTCTCGGGCAATCCGGATTCGATGCCGGCGGAGCGCGACTGATGACGTGCCCCTTTCCCCGTATGCGGGGCGAGGGTGCCCGCAGAGTCTGAGGGGCGCCTTTCGTTTTGAAAAAACCGACCGCCATCAACCGCGCCGCGCAGAGGATGCCAAGCCGGAGATACGCTTCGCGTTGAACGCCTCCATGAAATCATGCTGGCGCGCAATCTCTTCCAGTTCACGATAGGCGCGACGGATCCGCGCCGTATCGCCGCGCGCGAGCTCGATATCCAGCATCAGATCACCCAGCAGATAGTGACCATGGGGATCCTGGTCGATCGGTTCCGCTTTGGCTGCAAGACGCACACAGATCGCAGTGGCATCGTCATAGCGACCCTGCGCGATGCGCACCTTGATCAGGCTGAACCATGCCGCCGTCGGATAATCGCTGTCCGCACCGAACAGCGTGGCCATCTCGTCGATCCCGCGCTGCGCCTGCTGCTCGGCAGCGTCCACCTGATGGTCGTACAGCAAAGTATCGGCATATTCATCGCGGGCGTACGCCAACGGCAAGCCCTGGCGGTCGCCGGCGCGCAGCACGTCAGACAGCATGTCCTTGGCCTCAAGCAACAGAATCTGCTGCTGTCCGCCGCTTTGTTTCTGGCCGTAGTACAGCAGCAGCGAAGCCAGATCGGTCCTGCGTCTGAGCGTCGCCTCGTGATTGGGCCCGTACGCGCGCTCCAGCACGTCCACCGCGCTGCGGGAGATGTTGATCGCGCGCGGCAAATCGCCTGTCTCAAACGCCATCGCGCTACGGATGACCAGCGCATCCGCAAAATCGGGATGCCGCTGTCCCAGCGAACGATCGAAAATCTTCGCTGCGCGATCCAGCGCAGAGGTCGCGCGCTTTGCGTCGCTTACGTAGAAAAACGCCTTGCCGACCACCACCCATGCACGGCCGGTTTCCGGATGCCTGTCGCCGAACAATCTGCGATTGCTTTCCAGCAGATCCACCGCCTGCCGCAGTGCATCCACGCGGCGACCGGTGAGGATCAAGAGGTTGGCCAGATATCTGCGCACGGTATTGGTGGTCATCGGATTGCGATCGCCCGACAGCAACAGCGAAAGGCGCAGGTCCCGTTCGGCGGCTTTGAAGCGGAACAACTGGGTCTGCGCATAGCCGCGCTGGCCCAGCAGCTCGGCCAATGCAAGCCTTCCATCGTCGCCCAGTGCCTGCGCGGCGGCGGCGGCGGTATCGAGCACCGCAATTGCGCCTCGGGTGTCGCCCAAGCCCCAGCGCGCGCGCGCGCCCTGCATCTGCAGGTCCAGCCGGACAAGATCGTCTTCGATACCGCGCCGCTCCGGCACTTGCTCTAGCGCAGTGCGCACCACTCGCTCCGCATCAGCATCTCTGGACTGCAGGCTCAGCAGCTGTGCCATCACCGCATCGGTACGTGCGCCCTGCAGCGGATCGACGCTGCCGATCGCCTTCGCCTCCTTCGCAAGGCGCATCGCCTGCATATTGTCGCCGTTGATCAGCTGGGTGCGCGCAAGCGTGGTCAAGCCCCGCGCCAACAGCGTCGGCCGGTCGCTGCCCACCCGCTCGCGAAGCCGCTTCTCCGTGCCGATCAACAACGTCTGCGGCGTCAGCGGCGCATTGCCGAGCGACGACAGGGTCGCCACGCCGAGCGATTCTTCAAAGACGCGACCGAGCACCGATATCGCTTCCGCCGCATCCTGCGCGCGACGATGTTCTTGAAACATGGTGCCAGCGGCCAACGCCATAGCGATCGCGCCAACGAGACACGCGCCGATCCGGATCGGATTGCGACGTAAATGGCTGCGTGCGCGATGATACCAATGGGTCCGGTGGGCGGAGATCGGCAGACGCTCGATCCAGGCGCGCAGATCGCGCTGCAGATCGAGCACGGTGGCGTACCGTTGCTGCGGATCGATAGCGACGGCGCGCAGAGCGATGGCGTCCAGATCGCCGCGCAGATGCCGCGCGAGAATATTCGGATGACGGATACCGCGCCGATCCGCGACCTGCGCATCCGTCTGCGTCGCCAGCGCGCTGGGCGCCTGCGGTGCGGCGCGGTCCAATGCCGGCAGCGCTGAGGACTTAACCGGTCCTTCCCCGCAGATCAACTGATAAAGCACCACCCCCAATGCGTAGACATCGATGGCGATGCTGGGCGGCGCGCCGCGAAACACTTCGGGCGCGGCATAGCCGCTGCTTACGCCGATACGCGCGCTGCGCTGCTCCGTCGATGGCGACAGCAGCGACGACAGCCCGAAATCCAGCAGTTTGACCTGACCGTCATGCGTGACCAGCAGATTCGAGGGTTTGATGTCCTGATGCAGGACACCGCGCTCGTGCGCATAGCGCACCGCATCGCAGGCATCGATCAACCGTTCGACGCGCTTGCGCAGATCGAGACGATGCTGGTCGCACCATTGGTTGATGGGGTCGCCCGTCACGCGCTGCATCGCCAACCACGGCTGGCCGTCCGCGCTGATGCCTGCATCGACAAGCGAGGCGATCGCCGCATGGTCGAGCCGCGCAAGATTGTTACGCTCATGCGTAAAGGCTGCCAGCAACGCGGGCGACGTCAATTCGGGCCGGATGGTTTTCAGCGCGATGTCCTGCTGGTACAGGCCATCGGCCCGATGCGCAGCGTAGACCACGCCCATGCCGCCAATGCCGATCACACCATCTACGCACCAGGCCCCGAGCTGCGTCCCTGTGCGCCAGATCGACGTGCATTCGCCGCGCGGGTCGGCTTGCAACGCTTCGCTCCGGTTGGCGAGCCAACGCAGCGGCGAAGCGAACGTATGCGGCATCGCATCCGCATCCAGCAGCGATATCAACGATGCGTGCAACGTGGCGTCCTGCTGCTTCAAAGCCGCAAGCGCATCCCTCAACCGGCCATCGGGCATGTCCGCAAATCGATCGAACAAATCCAATGCTTTGGCGGTGATCTCGTCGTTCCGATGCATCGTGGGCATCCTGCTCCCCTTGCGTTGATGGTCCAATGCCGCTGCAGACGCATGTGTCGATCAAACATTCGTCATCCGACAGCCAATACGGACATCGCTGTCTGATACGCGTTTATGGCTCTTGCTGCGGCACTATGTGCTGAGTCCGAAGCAGCTCCGCACGCTGCTGCTCTTGAAGGCGATGGTCTTGAAGGCGATGCTCTTGAAGGCGATGCTCTTGAAGACGATGCTCTTGAAGACGATGGTCTTGAAGGCGATGCTCTTCAAGCTGCGGCTCGCCAAGCTGGGTCAGCAGAAACGCCCGCGCTCTGCGCCAGTCGCGGCGGAGCGTGCGGTCGGTAACGCCCAGCGCCGCCGCGATCTCGGCTTCGTCCATCCCGCCGAAGTAGCGCATCTCCACCAACTGCGCCAACCGCACATCCAGGCACGACAGCCGCGTCAGCGCGGCATCCAGCGCCACCATCTCGGCCAGCGCCGTGTCCTGCTCCACATCGAAACCTTCGTCCAGCGACAGCGCGCGCTGACCGTCGCCGCGTTTTTCCGACAACTCTTTACGGGCTTCGTCCATCAGCACGAAACGCATTGCGCGTGCGACCAGCGCCATGAAATGACCGCGATTGTCGACGTTGAACTGCGCGCTGGCCAATCGCAGCCAGCCTTCGCTCACCAGCGATGTCGCCGACATCCGCCCCAGCGTGCGCTGACGAATCTGCGAGTACGCAATGCGATGCAGATCGGCATACAGCACTGCGTAGATGCGATCCCATGCGCCGCCTTTCCCTGCCTGGGCCTCCGCAAGCAGTTCCGTGACGGAGTCGAGAAATTCAGCTGGATGATCGGCATCGCGCATGACCATTGACTTGTCCATGTCCGCAAACCGTCTCTTGTTACGAATACCAGTTCAAGTAAAGCACAGATCCCTGAGCCGTACGTGCACGCAGACGTCTTTACGAATGGTGATGCAAGACGGATCGACAGGAATGGAAAGGAGTCACATGGCATTTTCTCAAGGAAAACCGGAACGGTCTGGCAATCAAGCAGCGATTGCGCATCAGCGCGGCAGCGTGCGGTCATTCACGTGCCGATCAGACAATCCGATCAGGGCCACACACTGATGGCACCGACGCCGCTGTATCGCCCTGAGGTGATCGAGGCCAAACGCAATCGCTGGTTGGGCCGGCTGATCCTGCGTCAACCCGTATCGCACTGGGTGCTGACTTGGTGCTCCATCGCGCTTGTCGGCGTCGCGATCGTGTTTATTTCGATAGGCGAATACTCACAAAAGGTCAGGGTCGACGGACAGCTGGTGGCCGATCCAGGACTGATCGAAATCGCAGCGCCAGCCGCTGGGACATTGGTATCGCTGCATTATCGGGAAGGCGACCGGGTCGATCGCAACGCGGTAGTCGCTGAAGTCCGCGTAGCCCAGTCGGGTCAAACGGTACGCACC
Organism: Lysobacterales bacterium; assembly: GCA_031418555.1. Classification (GTDB taxonomy): domain Bacteria; phylum Pseudomonadota; class Gammaproteobacteria; order Xanthomonadales; family Xanthomonadaceae; genus Lysobacter_I. The sequence continues at coordinate 15,428 of JANOXT010000078.1, forward strand.
CTGCAGCTGCGCGCCTCCCGTGCGGGCCGGCTCAGTGCGCAGTACGCGCACCCGGGCGCGCACATCGCTGCCGGACAACCGCTGTTCGCGCTCATGCCCAAGGACGCTGTGCTGCAAGCGGAGCTGTATCTACCCGACCACCTGCTGGCATCCAGTGCGGTCGGCAGCGAAGTACTGCTGCGTTATCGCGCCTTTCCCTACCAGCACTATGGTCAGTATCGCGGCCGTATCGCACGCGTCGCGAGCAGCCCCTTGGCGGCATCGCCGGCCGATGCAACAAAACGCACCTCCGCTGGCGAGGATCCGCTGTATCGCGCCGTGGTCGCGATCGATCGCCAGAACGTCCGCGGCGATCTCGGTCAGATTCATCCGCTGCGTCCTGGCTTGAGACTGCAGGCCGACATTGTTCTGGAAAAACGCCGTCTCTACGAGTGGCTGCTGCAGCCGTTCGCACGCTTGCGCAGCCGTACCGCTGGATAACCCCCTTTATCGCCCGACACGGACATTCACCATGGCCCATACGCCCAAAACCGTCTTCATCTACACCATGCCCGATGACTGGCACGCCATTCTGGCGGAAGCAGCGCTCAAGCGCAGAGGCCATCGCGTACTGCGCTATTTCGGCACGGATTTTCCGGAGAGAGCGGAGATCGAATTCTCCTATGGAAAAGACGGCGATTCACTGCATCTGCATACCATCGACGGCAGCTATGCATTGTCCGAGTTCGATGTGGTCTGGAACCGCCGCATGCTGGCGCCGAAAGTGCCGCCGAATGTCGACCCGCGTGATCGTGAATATGTCTCGCAGCAGATCCGTTTCGCCGATGCGTCGCTGCGCAGCCTTCTGCGCGAAGCGTTCTGGATCAATCCCTACGATGCCGCGCGCAACGCCGACCACAAACCCAAGCAGCTGCAGCTTGCGCTGCGCAACGGGCTGAAGATTCCAGAGACGCTCATCAGCAATCGTCCGGAAGCGATCCGCAGCTTCATCGCCCGCCACCCCAGCGTGATCCACAAACCGCTGATCGGTGCCGCATGGGAGGAAAACGATAAAACCATGTCCACCTACACCGCTCGCGTGCGTCCCGAAGATCTCCCCGGCGACGAACTGCTGCGCGCCGGACCCGGCATTTTTCAGGCGCACGTAAAAAAACAGTTCGAAGTCAGAGCCCAGTTCTTCGGCACGAGCTGCTTCGCGCTGAAAATCGACTCGTCGCGCATCGAGTACGGCGAGATGGACTGGCGCCTGCATCAGAACGGCGACATGACCGACGGCAGCGTGGCCTTGCCGGACGACGTCTATCAAGCATGCCTGAAGCAAATGCAAAGTCTTGGACTGGTCGCAGGCGCATTCGATTTCATCGTGACCCCGGACGACGAATGGATCTACCTGGAAGTCAATGAGGCTGGCCAATTCATTTTCGTCGAGCAATGGTGCGATGAACTGACCGTATTCGACGCGCTCTGCGGATTCATTCAAAGCGGAGACGCCGCATTCAAGTACCAGCAGACTTCGGATGCGATACGTCTCGCCGAGTTGATCGAAACCGTCAAGCCGGAAACCGTCGCCGAGCAAGACAAACTGCGCAGAGAGCCCTTGAAAGATACGCAAGCAGAGGCTGCGTGACCCTATGCGCACCCGCGGACGCGCGGGCAGCGGTCGTTTCCCAAACCACGCCTGTTATCGGGAAGCGCCAGTCCGTACTACGGACATTTCATCCAGCAGTTCAACCATCAAGGATCAAGTACTCATGGAAAACAAGCACAACCGCGTCCTCGGGCGCATTCTCGCCGTCGAAGAACTGAACGAGATTTCCGGCGCTCGCCCGCCGGTCACGCTCGCCTTCTACGTGGAAACCGACCCGAGTTCAGACGGGACCAGCAACACGTACGACAGCGGCACTACCGCTGACAGCGGTACCACCGCCGACAGCGGCACCACTGCGGACAGCGGCACCACTGCCGATAGCGGCACATTCAGCGACAGCAGCATCTCAAACGACACGTTCGCACTGAGGCCGGAAGCGCAAATCTGATCGGCCGTTGATTCATCGCAACACCATGCGCGGCGGATTGTTTCGCCGCGCATGTCAGCCAGATTCCTGAAGGACTCGTACTGCAATCAGGCTTCGGTCATTGCCTGCTGCCACGGGGGCCATGACCGAAGGCGAATCAATCTCGCGCCTTCGGCTACCTATTCATCTATCAACAAGGAAGAAAAAATGGACGACAACAACGATAACAAACGCGTACTTGGTCGCGTGCTCGCCGTTGAAGAAATGAAGAACGTGTCTGGCGCCAGGCAGAGGCCGCAACCCACCACATATGAGGCCGATACGTTCTACTTATGGGACAACCCGCAGCCGTAAATCAGCTTCCGGGTTGAATCAGCGCGTCTGAAGCAGGCGCGCTGTACATCTCATAGCAATTCAATAAATGATGAACCACAGACATCACACTCCGAGAGCCTACTTATGAACAACGACAGCAATCGTGTGCTTGGCCGTATTCTCGCCGTGGAAGAGCTGAACGATGTCTCCGGCGGATGGACGCTCGCAAGCGCTGGCGACACCACTCGATCTCTCGACACAGGATCGATATTAGATTCCGGAACATTTGCCGATATATCGACAACAATGCTCGACCCGGCACCGGAATCGTC
>JANOXT010000079.1:0-5981 GCA_031418555.1 Lysobacterales bacterium
AGTCGACCGGCAGGGCGTGGAGAACCGCGGGCTGCAGCAGCGCAACGAGCAGCTGGCGGCGGAAGTGGAGAACCTGAAATCCGGCGAATCCGCCGCCGAGGAGCGCGCGCGCAGCGAGCTGGGCATGATCAAGCCCGGCGAGACGTTCTACCGCGTGGTCGAGCCAGCGGCGCCGGTCGATGCGGCGGTGGATGCGGCGGCCGATCAGGACCAGACGCCATGACCCAGGATCAAATCCGGGGCAGGCTCTGGGCGGTGGTGCCGGCAGCCGGGCGCGGCGCCCGTTTCGGGGGCGAATGCCCGAAACAATATCTGGAAGTGGCCGGCCGACCGCTGATCGATCACACCCTGGATGTCCTGCTCTCGCATCCGTCCGTCAACGGCGTGATGGTGGTGTTGGCCGCAGACGACCATCGTTGGAAGGGGCGGCAAGCGCTGCACGGTAAACCGGTGATGACCTGCATCGGCGCCGCCGCGCGCGCCGGTTCGGTGCTGGCCGGTCTGAATGCGCTGCCGGATGCCGTGCGCGCCGATGAATTCGTGCTGGTGCACGACGCTGCGCGGCCGAACCTGGCGCATGCCGACCTCGACCGTCTGATCGATCTGGGTACCAGCGACCCGGTCGGTGCGATCCTCGCCGCACCGGTGCGCGACACCTTGAAACGTGCGGGCGACGAGGGCGGCATCGACCGCACCGAGCCCCGCGAGCATCTGTGGCGCGCGTTCACGCCGCAGCTGTTCCGGCGCATGCAGCTCAGCCGCGCGCTGGACGCCGCGCTTGCGGCTGGCGTAGCGATCACCGACGAATCGATGGCGATGGAGCGGCAGGGGCTGCGCCCGCTGTTGATCGAGGGCAGCGAAGACAATTTCAAGATCACCACGCCGGCGGATCTGGCGCGGTTCGAATACGTACTTTCGTTACGACATCGTTGATGTCGCAGCGACCACACTTTATTTTCGCTACGACATCGGTCATGTCGTGGCGACCACGGGAGTTGCCATGAAAGATTTGATTTCGAATGTATTGGCGTTGATGGCCGTTTGTTATGCGCTGTGCGGCCCTGCGCTGGCCGCGCAATCGCAGACGCCGCCTGCCGTGCAGACGCCGCAAACTGCACCGAAGCCGGTGCGGCTGGTCTCCGCGCAGGACGCGTTGACTCAATGCCTGGTCCAGTCGACATCGGCGAGCGACAAGCGCGTGCTGGTGAAGTGGGTGTTCGCGGTGATCGCGCAGCATCCCGATATCTCGGCGATGACGAACATCGATGCTGCGCAGCGCACCGCGATCGACCGCGACGCGGCCAAAGTCTTCGAGCAGCTGCTGGCGCAACAGTGCGCCGGGCCGCTGCGCACGGCGATGAAACAGTCGGGTACCGATGCCATCGCGAAGAGTTTCCAGACGCTGGGCACATCCGCTGCGTCGGACATGCTGCAGAACCCGCAGGTGGTCGCCAGCGGCGCGGGTTTGATGAAGCATCTGGACATGCAGCGCATTCTGCTAGCGCTGATCGTCCCGTGAGCGTTGGCGTCCGCATCGGCCAAGGCTTCGACGTGCATGCGTTTGGCGATGGCGATCACGTGATGCTGGGCGGCGTGCGCGTTGCGCACACGCACGGCACCGTTGCGCACAGCGACGGCGACGTGGTGCTGCATGCGCTGTGCGATGCGCTGCTGGGCGCGTTGGCGCTGGGCGATATCGGCAAGCACTTTCCGCCATCCGATCCGCAGTGGAAGGATGCCGACAGCCGCGCATTCGTGCGTCACTGCGACCATCTGATCCGCAACATCGGCTGGATGGCCGGCAACGTCGATATCACCGTCATCTGCGAACGGCCCAAGGTCGGTCCGCATGCCGAGACGATGCGGCGGACGATCGCGCTGGATCTGGGCATCCAACCCGATGCGGTCAGCGTCAAGGCCACCACCACCGAGTCACTGGGATTCACCGGGCGCAGCGAAGGGATCGCAGCGCAGGCGGTGTGTCTGCTGGTCCGGACGTGAGCTTGGAGGCTGGCGACGCTGTACAACACCGGGCGCACGGCGAGCCGGTGTTGACCGCGCGGTTCCGCAGCGTGCCGGACGATTTCATCGTCGAGGAAATCGACGCTTTCGAGGCCAGCGGCGCAGGCGAGCATCTGCTGCTCAGCGTCGAGAAGCGCGGCATGAACACCGCGTTCGCGGCCAAGCGCATCGCCGCATGGGCGGGCGTCGCCGAATCCGCGATCGGCTATGCCGGCCTCAAAGACCGTCATGCATTGACCAGGCAGCGCTTCAGCGTCTGGATTCCGAAAAAAATCGCTCCCGATCTTGAATCGCTGCAGTCCGACGATCTTCGCGTCGTCGACGCGCAGTGGCACGCGCGCAAGCTGCCGCGCGGCGCGCTTGCCGGCAATCGCTTCGTGCTGACGCTGCGCGAGGTCGAAGGCGACCCGGGCGCGATCGAAACCCGGCTGCGCGCCATTGCCGCGCGCGGCGTCCCCAATTACTTCGGCGAGCAGCGCTTCGGTCGCGGCGGCGACAATGTTTCCAAGGCGATTTCGATGTTCGCCGGCCGTCGGGTGGCGCGCGAGGAGCGCGGCTATCTGCTGTCTGCGGCGCGTTCGGAACTGTTCAATCGCGTGCTTGGCGCACGGGTGCGCGATGTGTGCTGGGATCATGGGTTGGCAGGCGAAGTCTGGATGCTCGACGGCAGCCGCAGCGTGTTCGGCCCGGAGCCCTGGAGCGACGTGCTGGCGGAGCGGCTGGCGCGGTTCGACATCCACCCCAGCGGCCCGCTGTGGGGCCGTGGCGAACTGCGCACAGACGCTGAGGCGCATGCGTTGGAGTGGGCGGTACTCGAAGACAGCAATCTGTCCGAACTGCGTGCAGGTCTGGAGCGTGCGGGGCTGGAACAGGAACGGCGCGCGCTGCGGCTGCTTCCGCAGGCGCTGGGCTTCGATTGGATCGAGCCGCGGAGCCTGCAGCTGCGCTTTGGACTTCCGGCCGGATGCTATGCCACCACGGTGCTGGCCGAGCTGGGCGCTGTAGGCGCCGAAACGTTCCGGAACTGAGCCGGGCCGCGTGCCGCCCACCGCTGGTCGGAAAAACAAATGTTGCAAAGCAGCCTCGCCATTACCGGCGTATAAGCCACAAGTACGCCCGCGATTGTTCCGGGCGGACCATGCTTTCTTGTCGTCTTTGGAGGTTTCTGATGAACACCAAGATGTGCTCGCTTGTCATGCTGGTCGCCGGTCTGTCGCTGTCGGGCTGCAAGACCATGGAGGGATCCAGTGCGGTCGCTCCGCCCGCCGCCAAGCCGGCGCTGTCCGGCACGACGTATGCGCCGAGGATCGAGGACAACGCCGCCTACGTCGCCTATGTCGAAACCATGGCCCGGCGCCGTAACGTGACCGTGCGCTGGGTCCACAAGCCCGCGAAACGTCACGTCGATCAGTAATGCGGCGTCGGGTTGCGCCTGCGGCTGCTCAGCGCCGGCCCAGCAGCACCAGCACCGCGCCAGTGCCGCCCTGTGCGGGCGGCGCGGAGTGGAAGGCCAGCACGTCGCTGCGGTGACGCAGCACGCGGTCGGTCAGATTTTTGATGGTCGGTACGCCGTCCGGAGAATTCAGCCCTTTGCCGTGGATCACGCGCACGCAGCCCATCCCGGACGCGAAGGCTTCCTTGATGAATCGGCGCAGCATCACTTCGGCAGTGGCCGCGTTGAGATGGTGCAGGTCCAGTTCGTCCTGCGCCGCATATTCGCCGCGCGCCAGCCGCTGCAGCACGCCTTTGGGCACGTGTTCGCGGCGATAGCTGGACACGTCTCCACCCAGCAGCGGCGATGCGTCCAGGGCGCGCTGGAATTCGCTGCGCGCATCGGCCTCATCGCGATCGCGCATGCGCGCCAGGGGCTTCGGTCGCGGCTTCTCAGGCCCGCTCGGCGACGCCGGAAGTTCGCGCACCGGGCCGATGGCCGAACGGAACAGCGCGGCATCGTCCATGTCCTGAGGGCTCTCCTCCAGCCGGCTTTTATCGGGTGGCTTTTTTTTGGACATGTCGTCGCGCGCGCTCATCGCACCGCAGTCTATCGATACGGCACGCCGCCTGCTGCATGCGCTCCGATGTTCCATCACGGTATTTGCAGCATGGAAAAAAGCGGGAAAGACTGACGAGGGCGTTAGATTCCAGTCGAGTGCCGGATCCATACCCGTCATCCGCGGCTGAAGCCCGCGACGCGACGCGCCATCGCGGATCGGCAGGACGGTTCCGGTATCATGGCGCCCACGGCTTCCTCCACGACAAGGCGACTCCTCGAACCCATGCGCATCCTGGTCAGCAACGACGATGGTGTCGACGCCCCCGGCATCCACATCCTCGCCGCTGGCCTGCGCGAGGCCGGGCACGAGGTGCTGATCGTCGCGCCCGACCGCGACCGCTCCGGGGCCAGCAATTCGTTGACCCTGGACATGCCGATCCGGGTGGTGCGTCAGGACGACGCCACGTGGCGCGTCCACGGCACACCGACCGACTGCGTCCACGTCGCCATCACCGGCATGCTGGAGCATGAGCCCGACATCGTCGTCTCCGGCATCAACAACACCGCGAACCTCGGCGATGACGTGATCTATTCCGGCACCGTCGCCGCAGCGATGGAGGGCCGCTTTCTGGGCCTGCCCGCCGTCGCGATGTCGCTGGTCACTTCCGATCACAAGGGCCGCCATTACCAAACCGCAGCGCGCGCCGCGGTGGAGATCGTCGCGCGTCTGCGCGCCGACCCGCTGCCGGCCGATACCATCCTCAATATCAACGTGCCCGATTTGCCGTGGGGCGAGATCGCCGGCTTCGAGGTCACCCGCCTGGGCAATCGTCATCGCGCCGAGGCCTGTACGCCGCAGGTCGACCCTCGCGGCCGCCAATGGTGGTGGATCGGCGCCGCCGGCGCTGAACAGGACGCCGGCCCCGGCACCGATTTCGATGCGGTGCGCCGCGGCTGCATTTCCATCACCCCGATCCATGTCGATCTCACCCGCTATCAGGCCCTGGAACATGTCGCCAGTTGGGTCGGCGGCTTGGCTGCAGCGCTGCGTGACGGAGACGCTGCATGACCGCGCGGATGCGTCTGCAGCCCGAGGCCATCGGCATGGGCATGACCTCGCAGCGCGTGCGCGACCGTCTGATCGAGCGGCTGCGGGAAAAGGGAATCGTCAACGAAGACGTGCTCAACGCCGTTCGCACCGTGCCGCGGCATCTGTTCGTCGACGAAGCGCTGGCCGCGCGCGCCTACGAAGACAATGCGCTGCCGATCGGCCACGGCCAGACGATTTCGCAGCCGTGGGTGGTCGCGCGGATGACCGAGGCGCTGTTCGAGGACGGCGCATTGCCGAAGAAAGTGCTGGAGATCGGCACGGGTTCGGGCTACCAGGCCGCAATCCTCGCGGCGCTGGGGCTCGAGGTGCACACGGTCGAACGCATCGGCGACCTGCTGCGCAATGCGCGCAAGCGGTTCCGTACGCTGGGCCTGAATATCCGCAGCAAGCACGACGATGGCCGCATCGGCTGGGCGGAGAACGGCCCGTTCGACGCCATCATCGTGACCGCCGCCGCGCAGGCGCTGGTGGATGCGCTGACCGGGCAGCTCGCGGTGGGCGGCACGCTCATCGCACCGGTCGGCGGCAGCAGCGGGCAAACGCTGGTGAAACTGCGCAGGCTGGAAGACGACAACATCCAGCGCAGCGATCTGGCGCCGGTCATCTTCGTGCCGCTGCTGTCGGGAATGATCGACGGATGAGCCGACCCATAAGCCGAAGCATGAGCCGACGCATGATCCGAAGCATGAGCGCATACCGCGCATGAAGATTTTCGCACCCATGTACCAGCGCGCCATCGCCTGGTCCCGCCATCCGCGGGCACCGGCGTTTCTCACTGGTTTGAGTGTTATCGAAGCCATCATTTTTCCGGTGCCGCCGGAAGTGATGCTGGCGCCGATGTCGCTGTCGCAGCCC
>JANOXT010000080.1:0-5773 GCA_031418555.1 Lysobacterales bacterium
AACGCCACAGCTTCCGGCGTCAGCGCCGCCTGCGTCTCGAACATCCCATGCAGCGTCAGCTCCAGCGGGTACGCTACCGACGTCACATTGAAATCTTCCAATACCTGTAAACGCTCTTCGCTGCCAAGCAGCGGCAACGCAGACACACGAAGTTCGCCATCCGTCACCATCTCGGAGATCAGGCGTTGAAAGCAGCAGGCCATTCTTCCGACTGTATGCGCATCGAAACGATCGGGGTCAAATACGAAATCGCATCGTATTATTTCGCTGAGTTCAATCGCATGCAGTGACAGCGCGATGCGATCGCCAGCGACACGATGATGGTGATCGAACGGGTGAACCTCCATGGCACCCCAGTACGCGACTGGCGCACCATTGGACACAGGCTGCCACAAAGCCCGCAGCTCATCGGCATGCCGGGGATTCTGATAGACAAGCGTGGTCTGAAAAAACGGATGCTCAGCGTCGCGATGACGAGAATGCAGGCGCTCGACGAGACGCGAGAACGGATACTGCTGGTTTGCGATCCCCTTGAGCACACTCCGTCGCGTCGCCCTGAGCAGTTCGGATACAGTGGGATCGGCAGAAAATTCTGCGCGCAACGGCACCACATTAACGAAATCGCCGACCGTCCTCTCATGCTGGTCGCGCGGACGCCCCGGCATGGGGCAGCCGACAACGATATCGTACTGACCACAGTACCGGTGCAGAAAAGCTTGATAAGCTGCAAGCAGCACTCCAAAAACAGATCCGCCGGATGCTGATGCGATCGACTTGATATGGCGCGTGCACGCATCGTCAAGAATTAGCGTATGAAAATTCTGTGCCCTATTGCGATCTTGCGCACGCGGACGATCATACGGTAGCGCGAGCGTTTCGATTTCCCCTGAAAGCACCTCGCGCCAATAACCGAACTGTTTTTCGGCTACAGGGGTTTCGAGCCATGCATGCTGAGTAGTCACATACTGGAGATATGCATACGACGCATCCTGCGGAGCTCCCCGGGCTCCATCGCATAGCAAATCGCGCAGTTCATCAAGCAGTACCCAGTACGACCAGCCGTCGCAAATCAGATGATCAAATGCCAACAGGAAGACCGCGCTGCTTGCGCTGCGGTGATAGAGCGCTGCGCGCATCATCGGGGCCGACGGATCGTCGAATGCGCGCCAAGCATCTGACTCCACCAGCCCACGAAGCTCCGCTTCCTGCAGCGCGCTCGCATCGACCTGAAGCAGCGGGTCCGCTTCTGGCTCATGAGTGATGATCGTCTGTCGCGGCTCACCATTTCCCACATCCCGGAATCGAGCACGCAGCATGGGGTGGCGTGCAATCAGGATGGATAGCGCAAAAGACAGACTGGCAGGATCGATCTTGCCACGCAGGGTTGCGACGAAAACATTATTGTGACTGCCACGAGCTTCTGGGTCGAATTGGTACAAAAACCATCGACCCAATTGCGCCAACCCCAAGGGAGACCAGTTCATTTCCATATCTGCATACCTACAAGTGCGCTTTCACATTCATGATGTAAATTACCCCGAGAATTTCCGAGGCTGTTTGGCCCAAGTCAAGCTGACTGATTCTGCTCAGCGCTGCCCGCATCGGAAAGTCGCCGAGCGTCTGCTGACGGCATGCTTCCGACCGAGAGCGGCTGCCGGCAGCATCTTAACCAGTCTACCCACATGAATGCGGCTCTCTCCACCAGTCCCTCTGTTCAACCGGGACTTGGAGCCGATCACTTTGAACTTGCACAGGCCGTCGATCAGTTTCGGACATCCAGTTCAGCGGAAATCGATTATGCAACCAATTGACGGCGCAATACCTGCAACCGCCAGAGACACCCTATACCGAATCAATACAATGGTATACGCTTCAGTCAAGCTGATGAATAAAGGGCTAGTCAATCGCCAGTGGTTTGCTCTCGGTTCGATTTCGTGCATACCAACGATCTTGGTCGATGAACTACTGATTGGCTCGAATCGCCGTCGAACGCTAGCATCATCAACGTACGCGAAGGCATGTATGGGGGGCACCGAACTCCGCAGCTCCGCAATTAAGAACAAACATCATCGTACCAAACGATGAGACAAGCATGACTGGTTATCCAAACGATCTCCGGCTTTCAAATCTCTCCGGGCTGGGCCCTGAATGTTGGCAGTTCCAATCGTGTCTGAACTATGACTTGGCGACGGTCTTCCGACAAACGATCTGAGAGCACCTCCATACCCCTTCAGATGCGGTATAAAGACGTGCCCCGGGGTGGCGTAAGCCATGCCGGGTCTGACAACTCGATCCACGCCCTGGGAGGGGAAAGATGCGCATCAAATCACTCATGACACTGCTCGCGCTGCCGATGCTGGCCGCGACATTCGTCGCGTCGGCCCAGAACGCTTCGCCGGTCGGCCGCTGGAAGACCTACGACGAGGAAACCGGCAAGCCGCGCCTCATCGTCGACGTCTACGAAGCCAAGGGCGGCACCTTCGCCGCCAAGGTTGTCGATACCCTGTTCAAACCCGACGCGGTCTGCACTGACTGCACCGGCGACAAGAAAGGCAAACCGATCAAGGGGATGGTCATCATGTGGGGCCAGAAGCCCGCTGCCGGCGGCACCTACGACGGCGGCTCGGTGCTGAAACTGGCCAATGGCAAGACCTACAAATCCAAAGCGCGGCTGTTCGACGGCGGCAACAAGTTCGAGGTATCGGGCTGCGTGAGTTTCATCTGCAAGCACCAGACCTGGACCCGCGAGAACTGATCTTCCCGCATGCTTGATCCAGACGGCCCGTGATCGGCAACGATCCACGGGCCGTTTCATGTCCAACAAAGTTCATTCCCAGCAAGTCCATTTCCAGCCAGCACTTTCGACCACGCACGCCATGATCCGCAGAACCCTCGCACTGTTCGCCCTGCTCTGCCTGCTGCCGCTGACCGCACTGGCGCAGAACTCGCCTATCGGCCGCTGGCGCAGCATCGACGACGCCACCGGCAAGCCCAAGGCAGTGATCGAAGTCTCCGAAGCCGGCAACGGCACGCTGTCGGCAAAGATCGTGCAACTGATCGATACCAGCGACGGGCCGAACCCGCTCTGCGACGACTGCATCGGTGCGCGCCACAACCAGCCGATCCTGGGGATGACCATCGTCTGGGGTCTCAAACGGCAGGGCAAAGTCTGGGGCGGCGGCCGCATTCTCGATCCTGAAAACGGCAAGGAATACTCGGTGAAGATGACGCCCATCGCGGGCGGCAGAAAGCTGGAAGTGCGCGGCTTCCTAGGTCTGGCCCTGCTCGGACGCACCCAGACCTGGCTGAGGGAGTCGCCATAGCGGCGCGTGCGATAATCGCCGGCCTCACGTTCTGCAGCCCACGCGCCCCATGCCACGCTCCGCGCTCGTCACCAACGCTCTGCCCTACGCCAACGGCCAGATCCATCTGGGCCATCTGGTCGGCTACATCCAGGCCGATATCTGGGTCCGCGCGCGGCGGATGCGCGGCGATATCGTGCACTTCGTCTGTGCCGACGACACCCACGGCACCCCGATCATGCTTGCAGCCGAAAAAGCCGGCACCACGCCCGAAGCTTTTATCGCCGACATCCAGGCCGCACACGTGCGCGATTTCGCCGCATTCGGCGTCGTCTACGATCATTACGACTCCACCCACTCCGACGGCAACCGTGCGCTGACTGAGGCGATCTACGCCAAGCTGGAAGCCAAAGGCCACATCGGCCGGCGCTCGGTGCAGCAGTTCTACGATCCGGCCAAGGGCATGTTCCTGCCCGACCGCTACATCAAGGGCATCTGCCCCAACTGCGGCACGCCCGACCAGTACGGCGACAACTGCGAACACTGCGGGGCGACCTATGCGCCGACCGATCTGAAGGATCCGCGATCGGTCATCAGCGGCGCCACGCCGGAGATGCGGGAGTCGGAGCACTTCTTCTTCGAACTCGGCCAGTTCACCGACTTCCTGCGCGAATGGCTGGCCAGCGGCGTGATGGTGCCGGGCATGAAGGCCAAGCTGCAGGAGTGGCTGGACTCCGACGGCGGCCTGCGCCCGTGGGACATCTCGCGCGATGCGCCGTATTTCGGCTTCGAGATTCCCGGCCAGCCCGGCAAGTATTTCTACGTCTGGCTGGACGCGCCCATCGGCTACCTCAGCAGCTTCAAAGCGCTGTGCGATGCGAAGGGCTACGATTTCGATGCGTTCACATTGGAGGAACGCAACCGCAACGGCGAGACCGAACTGCATCACTTCATCGGCAAGGACATCGTGAATTTCCACGGGCTGTTCTGGCCGGCGGTGTTGCAGGGATCGGGCATGCGTGCGCCGACGCGGCTGCATGTGAACGGCTACCTCACGGTCAATGGCACCAAAATGTCGAAAGGCCGCGGTACGTTCATCCAGGCAAGCACCTATCTCCAAAGCGGCCTGCACCCGGAAGCGTTGCGCTATTACTTCGCGATGAAGAGCAACGGCCAGGTCGAGGATGTCGATCTGAACCTGAGCGATTTCGTTGCGCGTGTGAACAGCGATGTGGTCGGCAAATTCGTCAACATCGCGAGTCGCTGTGCGGGATTCATCGGCAAGCATTTCGACGGCAAGCTCGGCAGCGCGCTTGAAGCCGGTCGAGGCGCCGAACTCTACGCAAGCACGCTCGCGCGCCGGGAAGCCATCGTCGACGCGTATGACGCCAACAATCCGTCGGCGGCGCTGCGCAACATCATGGAAGCCTGCGACGAAGCGAACGCCTACGTCGCCGACAGCGCGCCGTGGCAGCTCGCCAAACAGCTCGATCAACCTGGCACCAGCGAGCGCCTGCATGCGGTATGCACCACCGCGCTGAACGTGTTCCGCCTGCTCGCCGCCTACCTCAAGCCAGTGCTTTCCAACGTGGCGAGTCAGGCCGAAACCTTCCTTTATGCGCCCGTCGCATGCTGGACGGATCTCGAAACGCCGTTGCTGGGTCACGGAATCCAGCCGTATGCCGCCCTCTTCACCCGAATCGACCCGAAACAGATCGACGCCATGACCGAATCCTCCAAAGAATCCTTGAAGTCGACGGAAACCGCTGTTGTAGGAGCGACGGGAGTCGCGAAGCCCGCAGATTCGAAAGCAAAGCTCGCGGCTTCCGCCGCTCCTACGAAAAGCGGAACGCCGGAAGCGGAGACTGCGAAGAACGACTTCATCGGCATCGACGATTTCGCGAAGCTCGATCTGCGGATCGGCAAGGTGCTGGTGTGCGAATTCGTTGAGGGCTCGGACAAGCTGCTGCGCTTCGAGCTGGACGCGGGCGAGCTGGGCAAGCGGCAGATCTTCTCAGGGATCCGCGACAGCTACGGCGAACCTGAAACACTTGTCGGGCGTAATGTGGTGTTCATCGCCAATCTGGCGCCGCGCAAGATGCGCTTTGGCGTGTCGGAAGGGATGATCCTTTCCGCTGGCGGCGATGACGGACTGTTCCTGCTGGGCGCCGATGCCGGCGCCGTCGCAGGCATGAGCGTCAAATAGACTGCTGCCGGCCGCGCCGGTCCAGACATGGCTGACCTGCTCTCCATCTTCGTTGCCGCCGCCTTGCTCGAGAACCTGGTGCTCGCGCTGTATTTCGATCGCATCGTCGATCCCGCGGCACGCAGGCCGTGGGAACTGTTTGCGCTCGCGGGAGCGGCCTGGGCCCTGGCCGTGCTGTTGCCCCGCCTGCCAGTCGCCAGTCCGCCGCAGTTGCAGGCTTTCCTGTCCGCGCTCGGCTTCGTCGGCTGCGCGATCACGGTCATCC